>JAICLG010000248.1 GCA_025927515.1 Hyphomicrobium sp. | reverse complement strand
ATGCCGCGCTGGCATAGAGGGAAACTCAGGGCCGGGTCGCGTCGATCCGGCCCGTTTTCGTGTGCGCTACTTCGCTTGCGGTATTTTCGGGAGCGAGATTCCTATCCCGTCACGGCCGCCCTTGAGGCAGCCATCCAGGCAACTCGATAAACTCGAGTCCGGGTCTGGATGGCCGGGTCAAGCCCGGCGACGGAGTTGAGAAGGAATGCGCCGGGCGCGAACCGCTTACATCGATGTGTTCAGGCGGCCAGCTAGGTCTTGCACGTACTGCCAGGCGACGCGGCCGGAACGGGCGCCGCGCGTTGTCGACCATTCGAGCGCGTCGCGTTCCAGCTCTTGGTCGGCGATCTTCAATTTGAAATGCTGCACGTAGGCGCGGACCATCGCGAGGTAATCGTCCTGGCTCGCGTTGTGAAATCCCAGCCAAAGCCCGAAGCGGTCGGAGAGCGAGACTTTTTCTTCCGTCGCTTCGCCCGGATTGATCGCGCTCGCGCGTTCGTTGTCGATCATGTCGCGAGGCATCAGATGACGGCGGTTCGACGTCGCGTAGAAGAGGACGTTCTTCGGCCGGCCTTCGATGCCACCGTCGAGCACGGCCTTCAGAGATTTATAGCTCGTGTCGTCGTGATCGAATGAGAGGTCATCGCAGAAGACGATGAACCGGTAGGGCGCAGCCTTGAGGAACGCCAGGCAGCGCGGCAGCGAAGCAATGTCTTCGCGGTGAATCTCGACGAGTTTCAAGGCGCCGGACCGGCCCTGGGCGTCGGCATGGGCGGCCTTCACGAGGCTCGACTTCCCCATGCCGCGGGCGCCCCAAAGGAGGGCGTTGTTGGCCGGCAGCCCGGCCGCGAACCGCCGTGTATTGTCGAGCAGGATGCCGGCGGTGTGGTCGATCCCCTTGAGAAGGCTGAGCGGGACCCGGTTGACCTCAGGTACGGGTTCGAAGCGGCCGCCTTCGGCATGCCAGACGAAGGCATCAGCGGCCTCGAAATTGGGCGTCCGAAGCGCGGGCGGGCCAAGCCGGTCCAGTGCATCGGCAATCCGTTCGAGAAGTGGGCGTATCGCTTCAGCGTCGCTCATCTGTGATCCCGGAGGCTATCTATCGGAAACAGCGTGTGTAATCGTTACGGATAAGGAAGCCAACGGCAAACGTCGGAGGCTTGCGTGGTTGCAAAAGGGCCGCTGCGCACTATAGTCCGCCCCGAATTTGATGAGCGCTCCCCTGAGAAGTACGGGCTCGGGGCAGGAGCGCTTATTCCAATCTCACCTAGAGGATGCCGTCTTTCAATGTTCACGACACCCGCATTTGCGCAGGCCGCCGCATCGAGCCCCATGGAGCCCCTGGGCGGGCTGTTGATCCCCATGCTGCTGATGCTGGCGATCTTCTATTTTTTCCTGATCCGCCCGCAATCACAGCGCGCTAAGGAGCTGCGCGAACGCGTCAACTCGGTGCGGCGTGGCGACACGGTCATTACCTCCGGCGGCATGGTGGGCAAGGTCCTCAAGGTCTCCGACACCAGCGACGAGATCGAAGTCGAACTTGCCGAAAATCTTCGGGTGAAGGTCGTCAAGGGCACGCTGCTGGAAGTTCGCTCGAAAGGCGAACCTGTCAAAGAGGCAACGTGATTTCAGCGGCCGTCGCGTGCGAGAATGAGCCCAATGGCGTCATGCGATCCGCATGGCCCGCGTTATCGAAGATTTGAGATCGCTTCCGATGCATTTTACACGCCCAAAAATCGCGCTCATTCTGTTGATCTGCCTGGCAGGTTTCCTGGTCGCGCTGCCGAACTTCTTTTCGAAGGAGACGGTGCAGTCGTGGCCGTCCTTCATGCCGAAGCAGCAGCTGCGGCTCGGCCTCGATCTCCAGGGCGGTGCGCATCTGCTGCTCGCCATGGACCAGGACGAGATCAAGAGGGACTGGATCAACAACCTGCGCGACGAAGCGCGAAAGGTGCTCCGTGATGCCAAGATCGGATTTACAGGCATCGGAACGCACGGGCTGACGGAGCTTGTCGTCAAGCTTGCAAAGCCTGACGAGGAGGACGCTGCAATCAAGGCGTTGCACAAAGTCAGGCAGCCGATCGGGAACGCCTTGCTCGGCTCCGGCGCCTATGACGTGGATGTCAGCGCCGGTTCGGACGCTGGAACAGTCATCATCAAGGAAAGCGAACCGGGGTTGCGGCAGCGCATTTCGAATGCCGCGTCCGCCTCGATCGAAACGATCAATCGGCGCGTCAACAATCTCGGTACGTCAGAATCGACCATCGTCCGACAGGGCGCCGACCGCATTCTCATTCAGTTCCCCGGCCTCAAAGATACCAAGGAACTGAAGAAGCTCATCGGTGAGACGGCGAAGCTGACGTTCCATGAGGTGCATCCGTCGATCTCGGCAGAAGATGCCAAGATGACGACGATACCGCGCGGATACAAAATTTATCAGAGCGACAAGGGCGAGGGTGAGACCGAGTATCTGCTGCGTGAGCAGCCGGTGGTGCAAGGTTCGGATCTTGCCGACGCACAGCCGGGCTTCGACAGCCGCACAGGCGAGCCCGTCATCAACTTCCGCTTCAACCAGATCGGCGCGCGCAAGTTCGCGGAGTTTACGAAAGACCACGTCGGACGTCCGTTCGCCATCGTGCTTGACGACAAGGTGCTGTCGGCTCCGGTCATCCGCGAACCTATCCTCGGCGGCTCGGGACAGATCTCGGGCAATTTCACGGTCGAAAGCACGAACAGACTGGCCGTGCAGTTGCGGTCGGGTTCTTTGCCGACCAAGCTGACGATCGTCGAGGAGCGCACTGTCGGTCCGTCGCTCGGCGCCGACTCGATCGCGGCGGGCAAGCTCGCCGGTATCATCGGCGGTGTTGCCGTCGTCTGCCTGACGGTCGTGGCTTACGGAACGTTCGGCATCTTTGCGTGTGTCGGCCTCCTCGTACACTTGATGCTGACGCTCGCGCTGATGACGTTGATCGGTTCAACGCTGACGCTTCCGGGTATCGCCGGTCTGGTGCTCGGCGTTGCGATGGCCGTCGACGCCAACGTTCTGATCTACGAGCGCATACGAGAAGAGCTGCGCGTCGGAAAGACGCCGGTTTCGGCCATCGATGCCGGGTTCCAGCGCGCTTTCGTGACGATTGCGGACAGTCAGCTCACGACTCTCGCTTGCGCCATCATCATGTTCTGGCTGGGCGCCGGGCCCATCCGTGGCTTTGCCGTAACGCTGACGATCGGCATCCTGACGTCGATCTTTGCCTCGGTCACGGTCGTCAGGCTGTTGATCTCGTACTGGCTCAAGGCTCAGCCCAAGGGCCGTATCGCGACCGTTCCCGTTTAGGAGACCTGATCTGTGTTGATGAAATTCATTCCGGTCTTCAAGGGCGCCGACTTCTTTCCGCACGACCTCAACCTGCCCTTCATGAAGTTCAAAGGGCCGGCGCTGGCGCTGTCGATCGTAGCCATGATCGTGTCGATCGCGCTGTGCGCTACATTGGGTTTGAACTACGGCGTCGACTTCAAAGGCGGCTCGCTGATCGAACTCAAGACCAAGAGCGGCGACGCGAACATCAGCGCGCTGCGTGAACAGCTAAACGGCCTCGGTCTCGGCAACGTCCAGATCCAGCAGTTCGGCGCGCCTGACGACGTCCTCGTTCGTCTCGAGGAGCAGCCAGGCGGCGAAACCGCGCAACAGGCAGCGTTGAAGAAAGTCACGGCTGCGACCAGCGGTTCCTATACGGAACGGCGCGTCGAGGTCGTTGGACCAGCGGTATCCAGTGAGCTTCGCATGACCGGTTTCATCGCCGTCGCTGCGGGCATCCTGGCGATCGTCGCTTACGTCTGGTTCCGGTTCGAATGGCAGTTTGCGCTCGGCGCCGTCGTGGCGTTGTCGCACGACGTGCTGGTGACGGCGGGTATTTTCTCATTGTTCCGGTTCGAATTCGATCTATCGACAGTCGCGGCGCTGCTGACCATTCTCGGCTATTCGGTCAACGACACGGTGGTCGTTTCGGACCGTATTCGTGAGAACTTGCGCAAGTTCAAGAAAATGGAGCTCAATCAGCTTCTGAACCTGTCGATCAACGAGACGCTCTCGCGCACGATCCTGACCGGCATGACGGCTCTTGCCGTTCTTCTGTCACTTTACATTTTCGGCGGCGAGGTGATCCGGAACTTCAATCTTGCGATGCTTTTGGGCGTCGTGATCGGTACCTATTCGTCGATCTTCATCGCAGCGCCGCTGCTCGGCTATCTCGGCGTCAAGCGCGATTGGAGTGATGCGGCCGCGAAGGCTGTGGCGGCTTCGACCAAGGCAAAAGCCAAGGCCTAGGCATGGAACGTGAGCGGCGCTCCTGATGACAGATACGGGCGCACGCTATCCATACGAAACGGCGGTCACGGCCTATGGCAACGGCGGCTTTCGTTTTGCCGACATGAGCCACCGCGGTTCCATTCTCTGTCTGCCCAGCGGGATTTATGCTTGGCCTGCACTGTCGGCCGCGGCATTGCAGCCCGCCGACTTTGCGTTCGTTCT
>JAICLG010000021.1 GCA_025927515.1 Hyphomicrobium sp. | reverse complement strand
CTTCGAGATAGTGCGCAAGGTCGAGCTTCGTCACCGCGGAGGACTTCCCTTCCGCGGGCCACAGCTCCTTGTCCGGGTTCGAGATCGTGATGCCGAGAACGGCATTCGCGCCGCTCTGCGTTTCCCGCGATTTGCGCTTTGCCGCCTTGCGCACCGGAATGCGCCGCAACGGCGGATCGAGTTTTTCAATCGGATCAGCGGCCTCAGCACGGTTCGAATTCCAGACGGCGTCGGCTTTCGCCGCGGATGTCCGTCGCAGGATGAAAGGTTCGGGAGCGTTGCCCTTGCCCGCAGCGATTTGAGCCATCGTCCGCTTGGAGGCAGCAGATCGATCCTTGGCCAAGATGCTGTCGCCTTCTCCTGGCGTCGCAGTCTGATCGCGGTGCTTGATCAGCAACCAGTTCGTGCGCTTATTTCCGGCGCGATCATTCTTCAGCCGCACGAGAACCCAGCTTCCTTCGAGCTTGTCGCCGACGAGAACGAATTTCAGCTCGCCATCGCGCAGCTGTTGTTCCGGGCTTTTATCGCCGATCGGCGCCCAATAGCCCCGATCCCAGACCATGACCGTGCCGCCGCCGTACTGACCTTTGGGAATTGTACCTTCGAAGTCGCCGTAATCGAGCGGATGGTCCTCGACCTCGACCGCCAGCCTCTTATCGGCGGGATCGAGAGAGGGCCCCTTGGTCACGGCCCACGATTTGAAAACGCCATCGAGTTCGAGGCGTAGATCATAATGCAGGCGGGTGGCGTCATGCTTCTGAATGACGAATCGCAGGTGCTTCGCGTGGCGGATCTTGGCCGCGCCGCTCGGCTCAGCTGTTTTGGTGAAGTCGCGTTTGGCGCGATACTCGGAGAGTTTTTTGCCGGCCATTTCGGTTGCGATCCCGTGCCCGCTTCATGCCTCAGTGAGCTTACTCGTGCACCGCGATCGAGCGGGCGCACACGTTCAAGATAAATAAAAAGCCGCCGGGGAGTCGTTAAGGCTCCCGGACGGCCCAGCACCTCTCGGCGCCTGACACACGTTGTTACATGCGTCTGTCAGTCGAAACGCCCGGAAGAATTGGAAAGTTCCGAAATTGGCGTATCATCGCATCGCCAAGCCCATTTAGTCACGTCTTCCGGCATCAACGTGGCTTTAAGCTCTTCTCGGTCAGCATACTCTTTAGTCATGGCGGCGAGCACGCGACGTGCGAGCTGTTCGCGAAGCAATCCGGACCTCGGCCCTTGGCGGGCTTCGATCGGCAGCGAAATCCAAACCTCGTCAAGAATGCTCTGAGCCAGATCGAGGTCTTCTGGATCGAAGACGTTGTAACCGGAGGACATTGCCAAAACTCACACACCGCTTCTACTACGATAACCATTGTGCGCAAGAAACGCGGTTTGGAAATCCGCGAAGCGCCAAAAGTGCCATCCCAGGTGTATAGGAACATTCTACCCCAATTAGCGTTTAGATGTCTAATGAGTAGTTTTGGGTTTTGATGTCTATTACGTAGGGGAAGGGCATGAACGGTTTATCTCGTGAAACACGGCTCCAAATCATGCTCAGCAATGAGGAGCTTAGCGCGATAGACGATTGGCGTTTTCAGCAGCGGATGCCCAGCCGCGCGGCTGCAATCCGGCAATTATTGAACATCGGGCTTCGCGTTCAACCGGAAGAGGGCGCTGTTAAGCCTCTCAAATCTCAAGATTACGGCCTGCTGGATTCATCGCCCCCGGAAGACGGTTGAGAGAGCCGAAGCAGGACAAAAAAACGGCGTACACATTTATAAAAAGTCGATGCTCATCGCCGCTGCTGCGAGCGCCATGATCACGGCGGTAGCCCACCCGAGAGAGTAGAGCCAGCCTCCGATCTTGAATCGGCCCATTATGTTGCCGTCTGCTGCGATCAGCATCATGATCGCAATGATCGGAACGGCGACAAGACCGTTGATGACGGCGCTATAATACAGGGCCTTGATTGGATTCAATCCCGAAAAATTGATCAGAATACCGATAAGCGTTGCCGTGGCGATCATGCCGTAGAACGCGCGACCCTCCATCGGCTCCAGTGAAAGTCCGACCTTGCACTTCACGGCTTCGCCGAGAGCGTAGGCCGCAGACCCGGCGAGAACCGGAATGGACAACAATCCGGTGCCGATGATGCCGATGGCGAACAGAGCAAATGCCAGCGAGCCGCCGATTGGTTTCAACGCCTCGGCGGCCTGCGCCGAGCTCTGAATGTCGGTAATCCCCGCCGGGTGCAGGGTCGCGCCGACAGTAATGATGATCGAGATTGCGACCACGTTTGAAAACGCCATGCCGACGAGCGTATCAAGTCTGATGCGTTCCTCGGCCGCCGGTGCTTGACTTGGCTTATCGAGCAACGGTTCTCGGCGCGGAATCTCGTGGATGTCTTCCACTTCCTGGGAAGCCTGCCAGAAAAAGAGATATGGGCTGATCGTCGTGCCGAATATCGCGACGATCGTTTCCCAGTAGGCGTGATCACTCGAAAGCTTCGGCACCAGTAATCCCTTGGCGACCTCGTTCCAGGGAACGTGCACGACGAAAAGCGTTGCGATGTACGAGAAGAGCACGACCGTCAGCCACTTGAGGACCGCCACGTACTTTGTGTATCGCATGAAAACTTCCATCAACGTGCAGGCGACCCCGAACGCGATGACATAGGCAAGCCGCGGTCCGCCAACGAGGAGAGCAACCGCATCGCCCATCGCGCCGAGGTTTGCACCGATGTTGATGATGTTTGCCGAGAAGAGCAGCGCCACGAATGCGTAGACAACGGCCGGCGGATAATGGCGGATGATGTTGCCCGCGAGGCCCCTGCCCGTGGTGCGCCCGATGCGGGCGCTGATCTCCTGCACCGCCGCCATGAGCGGGTAACAGAGAAGCATCGTCCATAGCAGGCCAAATCCAAAAAGCGCGCCTGCCTGGGAATATGTTGCGATGCCGCTCGGGTCGTCGTCGGACGCGCCCGTAATCAGTCCGGGTCCAAGGACTTTGAAGAGGCGCGGTTTGCTGGGTCCGACGACCGGACTGCGTTCCGCGTCGAAAACGGGCGGCATTGCTGGCCTCCGCGCAGTGGATCGCAGCAATGAACGCATGCCGATCTCCACTTGTTCCGGCCTTTGCGGAACTGGCGGTTGAACGTCACCGTTAGCTGATGAAGGCGTCTCGACGACGCTACGCACAGCAAGGAGCCCTTCAATGAATACGAAAATACTGATCGCGTCTGGGGCAGCTCTGCTCCTGGCGCTCGGCGGCTCATTCGCCGAAGCAAGGAACATCGGAGGAGGGGGCGGTGGCCACATGGGTGGCGGAGGTGGGGGCGGCGCGCACTTCAGTGGAGGCGGTGGTCACGGCGGCGGTGGTCGCATGGGTGGCGGCGGCGCGCGCTTCAGTGGGGGCGGTGGTCACGGCGGTGGCGGCCGCATCGGTGGGGGCCATATGGGCGGGCGCTCGGTCCGCGGCGGATCCTCGAATTTCACCGGCGGAAACATGAGGCATGGCGGGCGCGGATTTTCGCACCGCGGACCTAACGTCGGCTCTTATGGTGGCCGTGGCCGGCATCATGGACACCACGGCGGCCGCCACCATCGTCGCGGAGGCATCTACTTCGGCTCGCCGTATTACTACGATGATTATTATGATTACGCATATGCGAACGATTGCGGCTGGCTTTATCGCAGAGCCGTAGCGACCGGAAGCCGCTATTGGTGGCGCCGTTATCGCGACTGCGCATACTAAGTCTCGTTCCAAAAATGCTGTTGGTGCGAGCCGACGTCTTCGCAATCGTCACTTATAAAAAAGGCTCCGGGCGAAACCCGGAGCCTTCATCATTGGATCTGACTCAACGCTTACTGCGGACTTGAGCTTCCGGTTCCTGGCGGCGACGTCGGTACTCTCGCAGCTGGATTTGAACCGGCGGCTGGATCGTTCGGCGTATTGGTCGACATGCCCGGCTGTACGTTTTCGTTCGTATTCGGGTCGGCCGGAATTCCCGCTGGAGAATTTACCCCGCTCTCACCCGCACTTGAACCCGTGCTCGACGGCGCAGTGGTTGACGGCGTGTTGGCTGGCGAGTTCGGACTCGTAGCCGCGCCCTGAGCCAATGCGGCTGCAGATCCGATCGCCGTCAACGCGATCGTTGCAGCTGTGGCTTTCCAAATCTTCATTCGATGTCTCCTTGTCTGAAGTGCCAGCAAGTTAAACGGCGCGGTTTCCGCGCGGTTCCTGAATAAGTTCAGCAGCAGTATCCGCAGGCAGCGAAACGATCGCCAACGTGCTCCGTTGGCGGTGCGATATTGGACGCGGATCAGGAAAAGATGGAACCGTCGGTGTGCGACTAACGTTGCCGCTCATCAACACGATCTCGCGCAAGGATGCTTAAAATGAAAACGGAATCGGTAACGTTGACGCGAGAGGAGCTTGCCGAGGCGATTGTCAGCCCTGTGTCGATATTTGATTTTCCGCTTGAGGTCGTGGCGTGTCCCGGCCTCTCGCGCGCTCAGAAGATCGATATCCTGAAGCGCTGGGAACTTGATGCCCGCGCCTTGCAACGCGCGACCGACGAAAATATGGGAGGTGGCGAGCCACCGCACCTCGACGAAGTCAACAGAGCTTTGCTCATGCTCGATCCGGAAAACGCGGTGCCCGATGGCTTCGGTAGCGCGCCGACGAAGATCTGATCGAGACAGCTCCTCCAATTCCTCCGCTCAAAATATAAGAGCATCCGCAAGCGTCACCTGCGGATGCTCTGAACTCATAGCTACCGCGATTAGCTTCGCCGCGATTCAAGTTCCCAATAGCTTGGGGCTCCGTACACCGAATGAAGCTGCTGCTCGATATCTCGGTCGCGCAGCGAAAGCGGATCGAGATCAGGCGACATTCTCAATTGTTCCTCGGTGACGCCCGTCACATAGCCATTGAGATCGGGGTCCCACTTCAGCGACGTCCACGGGATCACATAATTGCTTTTGCCGAGGCCGAGAAAGCCACCGAAGCTCAAAATCGCGTAGCGAACTTTTCCCGTCACGGTATCGACGATGAGGTCGTCCACCTCGCCGATCTCTTCGTTCGCCCGCCCGTACACGGAAGTGCCGGGCACCTTGCTCGTTTCCAACATTGTGGTTTCAGGCTGCATGTTCTGCCTCCTTTGCTTCAAAGCTTAGTTGGACCGGCGTTCGTCTGTTTAAGAAGCAACAGCGACCGCGCGCCGAAGTCCGGAATCGCGGTCGCTGCCGATCAATTTGCTATGATGCGCGTCAGGTGCTCTGCCAGGTCCACTCAGGAGCTTGCTTCAGAGCGTCCTTCGTGGTGTCGAGCATGATGACGTCGTTGCCGTTCGAATCGCGATCGATCTTCAGCGATTTGAATTGCACCGCGACCTGATGCTCACCCATGCCGAGGAAGCCGCCGACGCCGATCACGGCCGCAGCAGCCGAGCCATCGTTCGTAAGAATGATTTCGTTGATATCGCCGATCGTGTCGCCGGCTTTATTCTTCACTTTAGAACCGACGAGCTTGCTCGTGCGCCATTCGCCTTGTTGATGCGAGTACCATTCCGGCGCCATTACCGTATCGTTCGTCGTTGCGCTCGGAGTGGTAGAACTCGGTGCCGGGGCCGTCGCAGACGGCGTGGTTGAGGGAGCCGGCGTCGTCGTCTGGGCGTAGGCGACCGTTGCGAGCGCAGGTATCGCGGTTGCCGCCAGAAGAACTTTGAGGTTCATTCGAATTTTCCTTTCTTTTCGCAGGGCCTCACGCCGCAAAAACGAACAACGTATTCGTTCGGCTGCGGCTGGCTGCCTTGCCCTCAAACGCCACGACCATCAGAGAGTTCCCGGAAAATACGCGCGTGCGATAGCGGGAACCGGGAGGAGTTTCTGCCGTTTCGCAAGCGGTCAGCATCGACGGAACACGCTTCCGCGGGTGCGCGTGCAGGCTCGGAAAAACGGAGCAAGAGGATGTCTCGCGAAACTAAGCATGCGGAAGGTAAGCATGCGAAAGACACCGCGGAGCAGGGCCGGCGCGTGCAAGCCGACGTCGATGTCATCGATAAAAAGTCCAAGGCCGAACCGAAGTCGAAAAAGTCGCCGATGCAAGCCGGCGAACGAGACTACCCGGAAAAGTTCCCGGAACAGCACCAGAAGAAATCCGGGCGCGAGAGGGACCTCGACCCGCAGCCGATGTTCGAGGCGCCTCATTATGTGGGATCGCAAAAGCTCAAGGACATGGTGGCGTTGATAACGGGCGGCGATTCAGGGATAGGGCGTGCTGTTGCCGTGCTTTTCGCGAGAGAGGGCGCCGACGTGGCGATCTGCTACCTCGAAGAGCGCGACGACGCGGAGACGACGAAGGCCGCCGTCGAGAAAGAAGGCGCGAAGTGCATTCTGATCGAAGGCGACGTGTCGGAATCGAAGTTCTGCGATGCGGCCGTCAAGCAAACCGTAAAAGAGCTTGGCAAGCTCGATATCCTCGTCAACAACGCGGCCTTTCAGGAGCACACGTCCGATATTCTTGATCTGACGGATGAACACTTCGATCGTACGCTGAGGACAAATCTCTACGGTTATTTCTATATGGCGCGCGCCGCCGTCCGGCATATGCATTCCGGCGCGTCGATCATCATGACGGGTTCGGTGACGGGCATCGAAGGCAGCAAAGAGCTTCTCGACTATTCGATGACGAAGGGCGGAATCCACGCGTTCACCCGCTCGCTTTCTTCGCAGCTCATCGGTAAAGGCATCCGCGTCAATGCCATCGCTCCGGGACCGGTCTGGACGCCGCTCAATCCCGCCGACAGGCCGGCGGAAGGTGTCGCGAAGTTCGGGACGAAGTCCGCGATGGGACGCGCGGCCCAGCCGGAAGAGATCGCCCCCGCGTTCGTCTTCATGGCAGCGCCAAGCTGCTCGAGCTACATCACAGGCGAAATCCTGCCCATTATCGGCGGATACGGATGAGAGGGCACCAGCTAGAGGCTAAACGCGCCTGCGCTGGTGCGCGAAAGAACGCCTGAAAATTTTCCGATGCACCTCAAGTTCATTGGCGGCCTTGAGGTGCAGTTCGTCGGCCAGCCTACGCAGGCATCCGCGATCGCAGACGAGCCCTGAACGCGGCCGATCAAAATCGGGTTGGTCCGCGCACCAGGCCTCGTAAAGAACGGCTCCCGCGGCGGCAATCCCGTTGTACGCCAAAAGCGAAGCGGACGATGTCGGGCCGCGCTCCTCGGCGATATAGGTGAAGAATGCATTAAAGGTCAGAAACGACCGGGCGATTCCGTCCTCTGCCTGCGCGATCCATGAACGGATGCGGGGAGAATGGGTTCGAAATGGAATGATCTTGTTATTTTCGAGGCGATCGTCGACGTAGGTCATTGAAGCCGTATTCTCCCCCCTCAGGAAAAAGCAGTCGCCCCGCACTGGGATGAACGCGTCCCGCCTCCGAGAGTTCCGGCTAAATACGTCGAATTTCTTTCCGAAAGGTGGTCAGACTCGCAAAAGATCTGGGGCGCGCGCCCTCGGCGTTCGATTAGGATCGACAACGGCAGGGCGCCTCGGCGATAATACGCTTCGCGACTCGTCGCGCCGCGGTCCCGTAGTTCAATGGATAGAGCGTCGGAATTCGACTCCGAAGGTTGCAGGTTCGACCCCTGCCGGGATCGCCATCCATGCCTTGCCAGCACGCCGGCCGTCCAAACCGGCCACCGTCATCCGGATAGATTAGGTTGATTTCCGGCCTCCGGCGCATGCTTGGCAACCCTGATGGGTATCGACTTCGCGGCCGGAACCTTGCTGCCCTCGGCATAGTGCCAGAGGGGAAGCAGGGGATTGCACTCGGGAAAATAGCCGGCGCAGCTCCCGCGCGGCACGTTGTAGGTCGTGGCGCGCATTCCGGTTACGATCCGTGTGGCCTGGTCTCCCGCGTCGCCGATCAGATCGACGTCGTCGCCATCGTAAATGCCGCGTTCGGCCATGTCGTTCTCGTTCATCAAGACGACCATGCGCGTGCCGCGAATGCCGCGCAGCCGGTCTTCATAGCCATAGACGGTGGTATTGAACTGATCGTTGCTTCTCACCGTGATCAACGTGAGGATACCGGCCCGGCAGCGGGGAAGATCCGGGTCTTCGGACAGGCATCGGGGCGAGATGAAATTGGCCTTGCCGGTCTTGGTCTTCCATTGCCGTTCGCGTGCCGGCAGCGGCCGGTCGAAACCCGCAGGATCTTCGATGCGCGTGTTGAACTCGGCGAAGATCGCCGGGTAGGTCTCGGCGATGGCGTCGCGAATGCGCGCATAGTCGTCAGTCCAGGATTGCCAGTCGATATGGTCGGAATTTCCCAACGTCGCTTCCGCAATGCCCGCGATAATCTTGGGCTCGGATAAAAGATTTGGAGACGCCGGTTCCACTTGTCCGTGTGACGCGTGGAATCGCCCGGTCGTATCTTCGACAGTCACGAATTGCGTGCCGGTCGCCTGGCGGTCCAATTCGATGCGGCCGAGACACGGCAGGAGGTACGCACTCCGGCCATGGATGAGCGCGCCGCGATTGAGCTTGGTGATGATTTGCACTGTCAGCCCGAGCTTTCGCCACGCTTTCTCCATCCTTACGGTATCGGGAATGGCGCGGATGAAATTGCCGCCGAGCCCGATGAAGGCCTTGACGCTGCCGTCGATAACGCCTTCGCACGTCTCGACCGTGTTGCGGCCACGGGCGCGTGGAGGCTCGAAGCCGAACTGCTTCGCGAGCTGGCCGAGCGGCACGAGCTCGGGCTTTTCTGTGATGCCGACGGTTCGCTGACCCTGGACATTGGAATGCCCGCGCACGGGAAAGATGCCGGCTCCCGGCTTGCCGATATTGCCGCGGAGAAGAAGCAGGTTGCTGAGCATCTGAACGGCGAGCACGCCGGAGCGATGCTGTGTCAGCCCCATGCCGTAGCAGGCGATCACGGCCTTCGATCTCGCATATACGGTTGCCGCGGATTCGATCTCCGCGCGGGTAAGGCCTGAGCAAGCCTCGATGTTCTTCCAGTCGAAGGAACGCATGCTTTCGACGAACGTGTCGAACCCATGCGTCTGCTCGGCGATGAAGTCGATGTCGAGGACGCGTTCGCCGCCATGAGCGCGCCTGTCGTCGTCCATATCGATAAGCGCCTTGGTCATGCCGACCAGTGCCGCGAGATCGCCTCCGGGATTGAGCTGGTGATATTGCGTGCTGATCTTGGTATCCGAGAGCGTCAGCATCTGGGCGGGCGATTGCGGATTGGTGAAGCGTTCGAGCCCCCGCTCCCTGAGCGGATTGAACGTGATGATCGGAACGTTGCGTTGCACGCGCGCGCTTTGCAGCTGATGCAGCATCCGGGGACTGTTGACGCCGACGTTCTGTCCAAAAAATAGGATGCAGTCGGTGTGATCGAAATCTTCGAGCTTCACCGTTCCGACCGGAACGCCGATCGTCTCGGGAAGCGCCACCGACGTGCTCTCGTGGCACATGTTCGAGCTGTCGGGAAGATTGTTGCACCCATACATGCGTGCAAACAGCTGATACATGTAAGACGCTTCGAGGGATGCGCGCCCGGACGTGTAGAAGACGACGGATTTTGGGTCCAAGGCCGTCAGCTGCTGACCGATGTCAGCGAACGCCTGTTCCCAAGATACTGGCATGTACTTGTCGGAAGCTGCGTCCCACTTCATCGGCTCGGTCAAGCGGCCCAATTCTTCGAGATCGTAATCCGACCAGCTTTCGAGCTTCGAAACGGTGTGTTCGGCGAAAAATTCAGGTTCGCAACGGCGATTGGTGATTTCCCACGCTGTGGCCTTTGCGCCGTTCTCACAAAATTCCAAGGCCTTCGGATCTGCCGGCTTGGCATAGGAGCAGCTGACGCACGCGAAGCCGCGCGGCTTGTTCTGCCGCAGCAGCGTCGAGGCACCCTTGAGGGGAATGTGTTCGCGCAACAGGATTTCGATGAGACTTCCCGCCGAGCCCCAGCCACCGACAGGCCCCCAATAGGGTTCAATTTTCGTTTTTCTGGACATCAAGCGCTCCCGGACATTTTTCGCGCCCTCGGAGAACCATTGCGCTTGTTTGGAAGTTCCCGAATGAGACGCGCCGGGCGCCGCACCGATATCGAGACGGCGCGAGGTTCTTTTCAAAAGCATCTTCATTGAGACGATCTGACAATTTCGCAGTCACAAACACTTAACCACCGGTAAGAGTTTGCGATTCCGCTTGTGGCCGCCTCATGGAAAATGGCTACGTTGCCTGCGCACAGCCATCGTCGCATCCCTCTTGAAGTGAGTGTGCACCATGACAGTCATCGCGCGCCGACACATAAATCTTCGGGTTTGGCAGCTCATGACGTTGCTGATCGTGCCACTATTTTCAATGCTGCCGAGCGCGCACGCAAATGATGCAAATGCGATGAGCGGGACCGCGGCGGCGATCTGCGCCAGGCTTAACTCCGAAGAAGCGATCCCATTCGATATGCAGGATCGAGATGCCGTCGCCGCCTTTTATGCGGGCCGCGAGTGCCGACCGCTGTGGGTCGATGAAAAAGGCACAACCCGCGCCGCCCAACTCGTCATCGATGAGTTGAGGCGAGCCGACGATTGGGGATTGAAGGCGTCCGATTTTGAGCTGCCGCTATTCGATCGTGCGAAGGCAGCGGAGTGGACGAGCCAGGCCGCTGCCGACGCCGAGCTTGAGCTTACGGCCGCCATTTTGCGCTACGCACACGAGGCGGAAGGCAGCAGAATTCCCGAACCGGGAGAGCTTCTCTCATCCTATATCGATCGCCAGCCGCAGGTATCGGGCGCGGAAGATGTCCTCGCGCAGATATCGCGAACACAGGACCCGGAGGCAGTTCTCCGCTCGTTTCAGCCGCCGCACGAACAATTCCTGAAACTCAAAGACCTGCTCGCCAAGCTTCGCGGTAAGAAGGATACAATTCCCAAAGCGCTGGAAATCGCCCGCACCGGCCCCTTACTGCAGCCGGGCGTGAAGGACGACGAAGTCGCGATCCTCAAGAAGCGGTTCGGCGTCGTATCAGCGCCCGGCGAAGAGACCGTTTTCGACAGGGCTCTCGCGGACGCCGTGAAGAAATTTCAGAAGTCGGCAGGCTTGCTGCCCGACGGTCATATCGGTCCGGCGACGCGCGCCGCTCTCATCGGCGACACTCCCGAAAAGAACGCAGTGAAAATCGCGGCCGTGATCGCCAACATGGAAGAATGGCGATGGATGCCGCGCACGCTCGGGTCGACATACATCTTGGTCAACATCCCGGCATTCACGGTCAAGCTGATGAAGGACGGCAAAGCGGTGTTCGACGACAGGATCGTCGTCGGCACGCCGGAAAATCAAACGCCCATCTTCTCGAAGAACATGAAAACCATCGTCTTGCGGCCGGAATGGAACCTTCCGGATTCAATCAAGCTGACGGCGCTGCTAACGGGCCGCTCGATCGAGGAGCAGGGCTATGTCGTCATGCGCAACGGACATATCGTCGACAGCACCCGCGTTAATTGGGCCAAAGCCAACCTGAGCGAATACACATTCTATCAGCCGGCCGGCGACGACAACGCGCTGGGATTGGTCAAGTTTCTTTTCCCGAACAAGCACTCCGTCTACCTGCACGATACGCCGGCGAGATACCTCTTCAACGAGAGGGTCCGTCTCTATAGCCACGGCTGCGTCAGGGTGAGAAACCCGCAGCAGCTCGCGCAGGACATTTTCGACATCGACCGTGGCGCTGATGCTCCGAACGTCAAATCTCTTGTACGCAAAGGTCCGAAGGACAACGACATCGCGCTCGCGACACCGCTACCTGTGCATGTCGGCTATTTCACTGTCTGGGTCGAAGCGGACGGCAAACCGCAATATTTTCGCGACTACTACGGACACCAGCAGCGCATCACGCTCGCCCTCGCAGGCCAGTGGAACCGGATCGATATTGGCAAGGATCATCTGGCAGCCGTCGATACTTCGGCCTTGAAGCGTATTCGCCTGAGTTCCGACACGCTCCGGAGCAAACGCTCAGGCAGGCGCGGCTTCGATGCGCCGATGGGCGTAACGCATGATGACGAAACGTCGGGCTACTCAAATCGGGGTGGAAGCGTCGGCGACATCATTTTGCGGGCGTTGAATTTCTGACGATCAATCCGCCACGCGATTACGACGAGGCTGCCTTGAGCCGCGTAAATCCGTCATCGAGATCGCGGATCAGATCCTCGACGGCTTCGAGCCCGACATGGAAACGGAGCGCTGGCCCAGGCCCTGTCCATTTCGTCGCCGTGCGATAGCTCGTCGGATCGAATGGCACGACGAGGCTCTCGTAACCGCCCCACGAATATCCCATTCCGAAGAGCTTGAGCCCATCGAGGAACGCTGCAAGCGCCTTTTTCGAAACCGGATTGAGCACCGCGGTGAACAGCCCGCTCGCGCCGGTAAAGTCGCGCTTCCAGAGAGCATGTCCGGGATCGCTCGGCAGAGGCGGATAGAGAACGCGATCGACCTCGGCCCGGTTGGCAAGCCATTGCGCGACTGCAAGAGCAGACTTCTGATGCCGCTCCAGACGAACATCGAGCGTCCTCAGTCCTCTGAGGCCGAGATACGTTTCCTCCGAGCCGGGGCAGGTGCCGAGCGCTTCCTTGGCATGATCGATAAGGCGCGCGGCCCGCGCATTGGCAACGACGGCGCCGAGCATCGCATCGGCATGGCCGACGATGTATTTCGTTGCCGCTTGAATGGAGACATCGGCCCCGAGCGCCAGCGGCTTGCAGTAAAGCGGCGTCGCCCACGTATTGTCCGCCAGAACCCAGATATCGCGCTTGTGCGCTTCGGCAGCGATCGCCGGAATATCCTGCATCTCGAATGTCTGCGAACCGGGGCTCTCGACCAGAATGAGACGGGTATTCGGGCGGAAGAGTTCGGCGACGCCGGCCCCGATGCCCGGATCATAATAGGTGATTTCGACGCCAAGCCGCTTCAGCATCTTGTCCGCGAAAGTCCGGCCCGGTTGATAGGCGCTGTCGGTGATGAGGATGTGATCGCCGGCGGAGACGAAAGCGAGCAGCGCCGTCGATACGGCGCCGAGGCCGGAGGACGTCAGAATCGTCGCCGCGCCGCCTTCGAGCTCGGTAATCGCCTCCTCGAGCGCGCGTGTCGTCGGCGTCGCGCGACGTCCGTAGGTGTAAGGCTGCGTCCTTGAGTTGAGCGCGTCGAGTGTCTCATAAAGGATCGTCGATCCGCGATAGACGGGCGGGTTTACGAATCCATGATGCTCGAAAGGCTTCCGGCCAAGGTGCACGACCTTGGTTTCCGGCCTGGCCGACCCCTTCGATCCGTCGTCTTTATCTGCCATTTTTTAACTCTCCGGGGCGCATGGGGACCTCGTGGCGCAAGTTTCGAGCGAGGTCAAGGCCTTGACCGTCACGCACTGGCGCGAGATGTGTGGTGCCCGCGGCTGCGCTCAATTAAGGCAAGGCGCGGATTGCCGCTTCCGTCTCTTCGCGACGATCAAAAAGAAGTTCAACGAGGCGTCCGTCGATAGAGTGCAGATGACAATTGGATTTAGGTGCGTTGCGTTGCTCGTCGCGGTCGTTTCGATGATCGTGGGATTTTGCGCTCCGGCTTGGAGCGAAACGAGCGTTCTCGATGCCATTCACAAGCGCGGCCACGTCGTCTGTGGCGTCAGCGATCACGCGCCGGGCTTCAGCGAGGTCAACAGCAGCGGCACTTGGAGCGGCCTCGACACCGAATTTTGCTCGGCGCTCGCCGCTGCAGTCCTGGGCGACAAGGATGCGGTCAAGTTTCTCAGCTTGATGCCGAGCGAAAAGTTCAAGGCTCTCGAGGACGGCGAAGTCGACGTTTTGATGGGGGGGACGGCATGGACGTTGACGCGCGATACGGAACTCGGCGCGCGCTTCGCTGCGATCCTCTACTATGACGGCCAGGGCTTCATTGTACCGCGCAATCACTCGATCTCGAGCGTGCTGGAACTTTCGGGCGCCTCGATCTGTGTCTTGCCAGGATCGATCGATGAGGCCGCGATCGCCGATTACTTCGGCTCACGGAAGATGCGCTACCAGCTGATCACTTCGAATCGCTGGGACGACCTCGTCAAGACTTACGTGAATGGTGGCTGCACGGTGCTGACGGGCGACGTGTCGTTGTTGGCCTATGAACGCAGCCGCCTTCCCAACGGCGCCGATCACATGCTGCTGCCGGAATATATCAATAAAGAACCTCTGGGGCCTGCCGTGAAGGTCGGGCACGACGCTTGGTTCGCGGTGGTGCGATGGACAGCAATGGCGCTCATCGCTGCCGAGGAGCTTGGGATCAACAGCAGCAACGTCGATACCATGAAGGCGTCACCGATCCATGACGTACGACGCTTTCTCGGCCTTGAGGCCGATCTCGGCGCGCCGCTCGGTCTGCCACGCGATTGGGCCTATCAAATCGTCCGTCAAGTCGGTAATTACGGCGAAATCTTTGATCGCAATCTGGGAGACAGTTCGCCGCTGAAGATCGAGCGCGGTCTCAACAATCTCTGGACCAAGGGCGGCCTCATGTATGCGCCGCCGATGCGTTGAGATCTGCGATCGAGCTTGAGGGGCGCCGCGGTCGGCCATCATCGGCGGGGTAGGGCGGTGAACGAGCGCGCGATCATCGAAATGCTTCCGAGCGCAGCGATCTACGCGATCCCGATCGCAGTCGTCGCGACGCTCGCAATGCTGGTGTTCAGGGGGTGGATCATCAGACGTTCTGTCCGCACCAAAGATAGGGTCGTTCGCGCGTACTCCGCGGACGCGCCGGAGGAAGACGTCGAGGCCATAGCTGCGCGCATCGATAGGGCGTCGACGTCGGACGACAAATCGCAGCTTGCGCCTCTCTACCTCGCTCTGGCGCGCGGGCACGAAAAGCGCGGCGATGAGGAAGCTCGTATGGCGGCGCTGCGGTCGGCCGCTGGATGCGGAGCCCTTCACGGACCGGAGGCTGCACACGCCGCAGCGAGAATGGAGCTTGCCGAGGCCGCCTATGCCTCCGGCGATCTGACGAGCGCCTGCGAGCACTGGCATCTGGCGCGCGGCGCGTATTTCGCGAGCGGTCAGATGGATGAATATGCGCGCGTCGAAAAGCGCATGCGCGACAACGGCTGTCCGACCGATTGGGTTCTTACTGACTTTTGAAATCGAGCGACGGTCCGTCCGATCCGGCAAACGCCGAGCCGTCGTGCATCGGCGCGATGACCGTTCCGCCGGTCGTGTCGGTATCCGTCGCCGCCGACGTCATCAGCACTTCGACGCTTTTGACATCGCCGTCTTTGATCTCGAAATGATTTTTGAACAGGTGCCCAGCGGAAGATGCGGTGACGACGTATTTCCCGGGCGCGAGCACGTGCGTCGGAAGCGCGCCGACGCTCTCCTTGATCATTTCGCCGTCCTCCGTCTGGATCGTCCATCGCGTGTCGGGCACCGCTTCGCCGCCCGCCCGCGTGACGAGCTTGAACGTTGCCTTGCCGCCGGTATGCGCGACGGTCGTTTCTGTCAGCTTTCCCGCTTCGACGGTAACGTCGGCTTCAATTTTCGCGTTGGCGTCGCCGTACTGCGATACGATCCGGTAGATACCCGAATTGAGGCGGATGATCAGATTGGGCTTGGCGCCACTGATGACCATCGACCGGCTGTCGAACTGATCATGATCGTCGGTGTAAATCGAATATGTCACGGCGCCCGGCGGGGCCGGTTTGCCGTCGATCAGCGCCGAAAGGCGCAAACCTCCGGCATTCAGGACAAATGCTTCATAGGGCGGGCCGCCCGCCTTGAACGTGATCTTGCGCGTAAGGTTGGCTCGCCCGAACGCGGCGTTGACGGTGTATTCACCAGGAGGAAGCTTCACCAATGGCGTCGCCTCGTGCGATTCCAGCACCAGTTTGGCTTTGCCCGCTGGGCCTAACGTCCGAAAAATGCGCCAGACGAGTCCCTGATCGATCTGCTGGCCGTCGCCCGTCAGCAGCGCCACGAGCCTCAGGGACGGCAAGTTGGATTTTTTGCCGCGCTGTATGACCGTCGTGTTCGTTGATGGTGGGTTGTGCGGCGGAATATGGATGTTGAGCGGGCCGCTCGCGGGGCCATCCGGGATCGGTTCCGCGGCATGGGACGGCAAGCCGATGAACAACAGAAAAATTGCAGCAAGGGCGATCGTGTGAACCGGCAACGCGCGACGCACGCACCCGAGCGCCGTCGCGATACGGCACGCAAGATTGAACTGCTTCGGAGATTGCATCATCCTGGACCGATCTCGATCTCTTTCGTTTCGCCGGAGCGGACGTCAAACTCGGTTTCGCGGCGTTTGCTCTGCGCTTCGAAGCGGACTTTGTAATGGCCGGGCGCGAGCAGCGTCGTCGCATCTGCACCCATCTTGCGCCAGACCGGACTACCCTTGGCGTCCAGCACTTCCCAGAAGACATCGCTGAGGCGGACCGCGTCCGGCGCCTTGAAGCTGACCATTCCCGCCTCGATCCTGAGGCTCACGTCGGCGGGCTTGCCGGCCTCGAGCGTGATCTCGTCACTGGCCGATAGCGGGTACGCAGCGAGCGACGCGCTGACATTGTAGCGCCCTGGTGGCAGACTGAAGGCCGCGGTCGGTCCGAGAGCACGCGCAACGCGCGTCTTGTCGCCGTCCAGTCGATCGATACGGTAGATGATGCCCTGCAGTTTTGTTGCCGGTGCGCCGGCGACCACCGTCGATAGCTTCAGCGGCGCGACGTCGAGCACGAGCGTTTTCTTCACGGTCTCGCCGATGCCGACGGCAATCCGCTGACGCACCTCAGCCGCGCCCGAACGGACGCTGGCGTAGTATGTTCCCGATGGAAGCGTGAAGCTCGCTTCGGCGGCCCGCGACCGCGCCACCTCGCGACGGCCATTCGGACTCTCGGGGTCGTCTTCGAAAATCGTGTAGATGATATCGTTGTTGCCGCTATCGCCGGCGCTGGTCGCCGTGCTGAGTTCGACGCGTCCCGTGCCGAGCACGATATCGACCGGCTTGTCGTCACCCGCCGCCAGCGAAACGGACCGGCTGGCGCGCGCGATCCCGTCCTCGACCGTCACCGTGTAGTCGGCGGGCGGCAGATAGAGATCGGCGGAACCCTGGCGGCCGATCGCGATCGGTGCGTCTCCTGACGCGACTGTCAGGACCGCTGTCGGTGACGGCGTGCCGTCCTTGCTGGCCGAAACGCCGACCTTGAGGTGCGCGGCATCGAGCGGCAGGATGATGCTTTCCGCAGCGCCATCGGCGACGGTGATCTCCTGCCGCGCCAGCACAGACCCGATCTGCGCCTCGATGTCGTAACTCCCGGCTTTGAGCTTGGCGCTGATATCCGGCCCGGTCGTCTGACCGGCAACAGCCTTTTCGCCCGCTTTGAAAATGCGCCAGCGCAGCGGCACCTTGAGCAGCGGGCCGCCTTTCGAAAGGCTGGCCGAAACACGCAGCGTCGCGCCTTGCGGTGGCGGCGGCGCGACAGGTTCCTTGTTTTTAGGGACGGCGCTCGGAGCCGTG
>JAICLG010000154.1 GCA_025927515.1 Hyphomicrobium sp. | reverse complement strand
GAGGTTCGGCTCCGTCCAGCGCAGCACGATGACCCCGAGCACCGCCAGGAACGAGCACAGCGTCAGACTGAATTGTATGACGTCGAGCACGGCTTCGAAGCTTTGCGTCATCAGCAGCAGGGTGACAATTGCAAGCTGCAACAGAATGGCGGTGGTCGGCACGCCTTCCCTGGTCGTCCGCGACAACGGGACGAGCAATGCGTAATCCTTACCCATGGTCATCGTCACGCGCGGTCCGATCCAGGTCATGGCGCTGATCGACGAGACGAGACCGATGCAGATGAGGGCGCCGACGATGCGGCCGCCAAAGTCGCCAAAGATGTGTTTGCCGGCAATCAAGGCGACGTCGAGTTGACCAGCCATCGCGCTGATCGGGGTCGTGTAGAGGAAGACGGCGTTCAGCATGACGTAAAGGGCAATCACGATAACCGTCGCCGCGATGATCGAACGAGGCAGGCTGACCGCCGGTTCCCGAATTTCGCCCGCGATGTACGTTGCCGCGTTCCAACCGGAATAGGCGTACATGACGAACACGAGGCTGACGGCGAAGGGGGCGCTCGCCATCGAGCTTAGGTCGCTCGCCGACGGCGCGAATGAGATCGGCTGCGGGCTGCCAAAGGCTAGGCCGGCGATGATCAACCCGAGGATCAAAGCGCCCTTGATCAGCGTCGAGACGTTCTGGAACTTGGTCGAATGGCGAAGGCCGCTCAAGTGAACGAATGTGATGAGCCATGCGGCGGCGAGCGCCAGCAATTGTGGTGACGTGCCCGGAACAACACCCTTGAAATAGACGCCGAACGCCATTGCGGCGAGCGCGATCGGAGCCGAAAAACCGAGAGTCGCTGAAATCCATCCGGCCAAAAAGCCAATTGCCGGATGATAAATCCGCGACAGGAAATTGTATTCACCGCCGGAGCGCGGAAATGCGGCGGACAATTCGGCATAAGAGAGCGCGCCGCAAAGCGCCGCGATACCACCCACGACCCATAGCATCAGCACGGCAAACGCCGATGGGATGTCCTTGACCTGAAATCCGAGGCTGGTGAATACGCCAATGCCGATCATATCGGCGACCGCGAGGGCGACAGCCGTCACCGTCGACACAGTCCGAACGTCGAGCCCGGGTGCCATTGGAGACGGTACGCTCATGCTTGTTGCGCTTGTCATCAGAGAGGCTTTGCCGTGGCCGACTCGGGGACACTATTGACTCGTATGGTTCCCAACAACGGGAGCCACGACATGTTCATTTCGCGTGGCCAAAATACACCTGCGGCGGCTTTGTCGCTGCTTGTCGCTAGCCGTCCGAGAAATGGGTCGAATATCATTTACTTATTCCACTCACGATATGGACAATTTTGGACCTTAATGCGTCAAGCGGAATCGGCGCCAGCGGTCCGTCACCGAGGGTAAACCGGATTCTAACGGGCTTGGGTGCCTTTAGGAGTGTCGCAACGAATTGCACGCAGGGTCATGAAATACGGGCGACGGGGATTCCTCGCGGCGGCATTTAGTACAGGTTTGGCTCTAACTTTCGGTGCTTCGGGTGCCAAGGCGGCCCGTCGAATCGAAAAGCACCGGCCGATCACGCCGTCAAAGACGCTGGTTCGATCACGCAGCGCGCCCTTGAAGAGAGCGCGTACGGCGCTCGTGCCATTTGAGACCGCGCCCTTTCCCTATCACGGCACGATGCCCGGTTCGAACGAGCCCTTTCTCAATGTCAATGAAGGCGGCCGCAAAGGGCATCGCACTGCTTCCGGCCGCATCTATTGGGAAGATCAGACCTACAACGATAATCGGGTGCTGCTACACATCCCCAAGGGCTTCGATATTCGCCGCCCGGCCTTGATGCTGGTCTTCTTCCATGGCCACGGGGCGACGCTCGAACGCGATGTGCTCGACCGCCAGAAGGTGCCGGCGCAGATTTCCGCGTCGAACGCCAATGTCGTGCTCGTGGCTCCGCAACTGGCGGTCGATGCCCGGGACTCGAGTGCTGGCAAGTTCTGGCAGCCGGGCGCCTTCGGGCGATTCATCGGGGAAGCCGGGCAGCAGCTTGCGCGGCTGCAGGGCGATCGCAGGTCGCTGCGGACCTTCGCCAGCATGCCGATCATTCTGGTCGCCTACAGCGGCGGGTATGTTGCGGCGGCTTCGGCCATCGAACGCGGCGGCTTGAAGAAGCGCGTGCGCGGGGTAGTGCTTCTCGACTCTCTCTACGGTGACCTCGACAAATTCGCGCATTTCATTGAGGGCGACCCGTCGGCGTTCTTCGTGAGCGTCTATCTGAGTTCCACCCGGAACCAGAACAACCGTTTCGAAAACATTTTGACTGCTCACGACGTGGATGTCAGTCCTGAGATCAATACCCGGCTCGCGTCAGGCGGTGTTGCGGTCGTGCCGGGCGGCGGCGGCCGTCATCGCGATCTCGTGACACATGCCTGGGTGGACTACCCGATTATCGACCTCTTGAAGCGTTTGCCCGAGTACCGGCGCTGAGCGACGGCCGGGCTTTCGGAGCCTTGGCCTGGGCGTTTGCGGCGGCGGCGGGGCAGTGCCGCTTCGCGCCTTGACGGCCTCAGGGCATTCCTTTACCCAACCGGAACGACCGCGACGGTTACGGTGGGGCTTGGCAATCCGGCTCTACACACATCGTCGACAGGGCATACGGAGCGTAGCGCAGCCTGGTTAGCGCACCAGTCTGGGGGACTGGGGGTCGGAGGTTCAAATCCTCTCGCTCCGACCAATTACCCCCTACCATTCAGTCCCGAACCATGTCTCGCGGGTGTCCTCGTTCGGGGAACGGCGCGGGCACCGATGCTGGTCATCCTCCGAAGCCGCCGTGCTTAATGTTCGCGCGATAGTGCTACGCAGTGTCGAGCGATGGCGAGAGACGATGTGAGACCGGGACTCTCGATGCCGTAAAGCGCTACCAGATGCGGAATGCCGTGGGTGCGCGGTCCATGGATTGCGAAGTCTTGCGCGGGTTCTCCTTGGCGCGAGATTTTAGGCCGGATGCCTACGTAGCCCGGGGTAAGCGCATTGTCGGGAAGACCTGGCCAATAGCGGCGGATCGAACGTTCAAATTCCGCCAACCGCAGTCCGGTCCTTTCATCGAAAGCATGATCGATCCGATCGACCCATTGCACGTCGGGTCCGAAACGGACACCGCCTTGCATGTCGAGGGTCAGGTGTGTCCCAAGACCGCCTTCGACGGGCACCGGATAAACGAGATGCTCAAATCGCGCCGTGCCTCGCAAGGCGAAATAGTGGCCTTTGGCGAAATGCAACGTGGGCGGAACATATGGCCCAACGCGAGGCAGTAAGGGGCCGATGTCAGCCATTCCCAGTCCGGCGGCTGCGTAGAGATTGCATGCCGTGACCTTCGTCGTTTCGCCACCGCTCGTCATCTCAATTTCGAAAAGATCGTTCGGTCCGCGCGAAACCTTGCTGACGTTGGTCTCCAAGGCGACGGAGCCGCCGCATTCTATAAGATCGTTCTCCAAGGCACACATGAGGCCGTGGCTGTCGATGATACCCGTTGATGGAGAGAAGAGTGCCTTAACGGCGGCGACGTCGGGTTCCAGGGCGTGAATGTCGTCCTTTTCCAAAACCCGGATGTCGTCGACGCCATTAGCCTTCGCTTTTGCTGCAATCGCGTCCAACGCGCCAGCTTCGGCAGCTGACGTCGCGACGACGAGTTTTCCGAGCTGTCGAACAGGAACACTTCTGCGCCGCGCATAATCATAGAGCAGATGCTTGCCTTCGACGCACATGCGCGCCTTCAACGATTGGCGGGGATAGTAAACGCCGGCGTGGATGACTTCGCTCGATCGCGAACTGACTTCTTGCCCGATCGCATCGTGGCGCTCGAGGACGTACGTTTCCTGTCCGGCGTTTGCACATTCCGCGGCAATTGCGAGCCCAATAACGCCGCCGCCGATGATGACGGTCTGGATGTCAGCGCTTCTGTTGGTCATCGGCCTTCAATTCGCGTCGCATGTGGTATTCATTTGGGACCCTCGAGACGTTCCCCAGGTGCCCCATACCCCTAATAGAGTAATGCAAATTGCGGAAACTAGATCGTACGAGTGACCGCTTGAGCCTTGCAGCTTCGTTCAGATGTACTGACTGTCATCGATAGCATGACGTGAAACCCGGCGGCTGCCTACCGTTTCTATCGGCTGCGGTAAACGCATTACCGGTTATTTTAATGCAGAGGTCGCCGGAATGGTCTGGCTATGACAGCACTCATCGCGTCTTTCCATATTTTAATTGCGGTCGTTTGCCTTGCGATCGGTGTCAATCCTGCTTCTGCAGAAGAGCTGCCCTGGCTGCATACGAAAGGCGGCCAAATCGTCGATGAAGCGGGCAAGGCCGTCGTGCTTCGCGGTGTGAACCTCGGCGGTTGGCTCGTGGAAGAGATGTGGATGATGCCCTTCGTGACGATTCCTCCGGCTGGATCGGGCTTCCCTGAGATCACCGATCACAGCAAGCTATGGAACGTGATCGAAAAGCGCTTCGGCCGCGATGAGACGCAAGTGCTGCGGTCGGCCTTGCGAGATGCCTGGCTCGGAGAAGATGATCTAAAGCGCATCCGCGGCATGGGACTTAATACCGTGCGTGTGCCGTTCCTTTATGATCTGCTCGACGAGCCTGATGGATTTTCGTGGTTAGATCGGGTGATCGATTGGGCCGGGCAAAATGGCCTCTACGTGATTTTGGATATGCACGGCGCTCCGGGGCGTCAGAGCGACGCCGATCATACGGGGAAAGTGGGCGTCAACCGGTTTTTCAAAGAAGCCAAAATGGTTGCGCGTACGGCAAAAATTTGGGCCGCTCTTGCGGGTCGCTACAAAGACCGTCCGGAAGTTGCGGGTTATGATTTGCTCAATGAGCCGATGGGCGCGAAAAACAGCGCATCACTCTACGCGGTGCAAAATCGCCTCTATAAGGCCATTCGGGCCATCGACCCGCGTCATCTTATTTTTGTCGAGGATGGATATAAGGGCGCCGCTCACATGCCGCGACCATCACGGTTTGGGTGGCGCAATGTCGTTTTCAGTCCGCACACCTACTGTTTCAAGGCCAAGAGCGCAGAGGCTCAGCTAGGGTGCCGAAAGCTTTTCGCATCCGAAATTCTTAAGAAGCAGAGGCAATCTCCGGTGCCGTTTTATATCGGGGAATTCAATGTCGAGCCGCACGGCCGGCCTGCCACGTTGCGGCGGCTGATCGGGATCTTTGAGAGGCACGGCTGGTCGTGGTCTTTCTGGACCTACAAAGTCGTCATGAAGGACGGCACGGACAGCCTTTGGGGATTGTACCGTAACCCGGACCCGATCAAGGAGCCGCTCGATCCATTTCGGGACACGGCGGGTGATCTGCTTCGCAAATTTCGACAGCTTAGGAGCGGGGCTTTGGTTGAGAATGCCGCCCTTGCAGACAGCCTAAAACCATAGCTACGAGAGAAAAAATTATTCATTTTGTACTATTAACCACAATCCTACCGAATGAGTCGCGCTCGCATCAGCTGGCTTGCCCCGGCGGCTTGCACCACTCACAGTAGGGTCTAGGGCCGTGCGGCGCTTTGCAAATGAAACAAGCTAATTCGTCCGTCGACGTTCTCATTCCTGTCTACAATGCCGAAGCGACGTTGAGGGAAGCTATCGAGAGCGTCCTGTGTCAGACGCTGACCGATATTCGAATCATTGTCGTTGATGATGGTTCGACCGATGGATCCGCTGCAATTCTTGAAGACTTGCGAAGCAAGGATCCGCGCGTTCAGGTGCTGACTAAACCAAACGGCGGAATCGTTGACGCCTTGAATTTCGGCCTCACGCAGTGTTCGGCCGACTATATTGCGCGCTTTGATTCAGACGACGTTGCTTTTCCTGATCACCTTCAGAACCTGTGCAACTATCTCGACGAGCACGCTGATTGTATCGCCGTCGGTTCAACGGTTGAGCACATGGATGAATTCGGACGTCCGCTTTACGGATTGCCCCATCCGGGAAGCCCCTTGGATGCCAATCCCAGATGGGCGCCAGCCTTGGAGCCTTATCTCATTCACCCGTTCATGATGGTTCGAAGACGCAGCCTGACAGAGGCAGGAGGATATCGTTACGTTTTCAATTCAGAAGACAGCGATCTCTATTGGCGTCTATCGGAGCGCGGGCGACTTCATAATCTGCAGATCGTTGGCGGAAAATATCGCGTGCATGGCGGCAGCATCTCAAGCGTTTCGGTACTATCCGGTCGTATCATGGCTATCAGTTCGCAGCTTGCCGCCTTGTCGGCGCTGCGCCGTCGCGCCAATCTTCAAGATCTTCAGTTTGGAAAGCAAGCACTGATGGCCTATAGGACAGCGACAACGTTGGAAGGGATGTGGGAAGTCGCTTCGGCGCAGCTCTCTCCTGCGGAAGCCAATCATTTGCGGATTGCCGCCTCAATGAAGTTGCTCGAACTTTCTGGATACCGGCCGTTTAAGCTCGAAGAATCGGACTACCACTTTATCCGGAAGTCGCTGGTGCATCGCGCGGAATTATCGAAAAAGAATAGAGACGAAGTCCGGTGGTATCTTTCAAGCGCGGCCCGGAAAATCGCCGAACGTGATGGATGGGGGACAGCATTTGGCCTGATCCCCACCGGACCGTGCCTTCGTGGGTATGTGAAAGCGATGCTGGCCCGAAGCAGCTTTGGGACGCACATGTTGAATTTTGCTCGTCGCGCGCTTCGTCCAAGCTGCGATATCATCTGATCCGCGGAAATTGATCGGTTTCAATCCATGTCTCTTCAGCTCAGAACATCGTTGCGGCGTCGATATGTCGGAATCGCTGCGCAAAATGCGAGGCCCGTCAGACGGTATTTCGATGCGCAGACTGTGCCTCGACTTCACGTTGGCTGCGGACTCAACATCCTCGACGGGTGGCTGAATTGCGATCTCAATCCGAAGCGCCCCGATGTTTTGCCGATGGACGCTACGAAGAGATTTCCCTTTGACGATGGAAAATTCGACTACGTGTATTCGGAGCATTTCGTAGAGCACATAGACTATGCGGGCGGTCAGAATATTTTCCGGGAATGTTATCGGATACTCAAGCCAGGAGGCATCATTCGGATAACCACGCCGGATCTCGCATTTCTGGTCGGCCTTTACTCAAAAAATAAAACGGATCAGCAGCGCGCCTATGTCGAATGGGCAACAAAAAATTTCATCAAGAATGCACCGGCCGCTCGCGACGTGTACGTGATCAATAATTTCTTCTACTGCGATTGGGGGCACCAATTC
>JAICLG010000130.1 GCA_025927515.1 Hyphomicrobium sp. | reverse complement strand
CGCGCGCCAGACGTGCCACCAAGCGCTGCGCCTTTTCCGTGTTGTCACGCATCACTTCAAGAATCGTAGCGACATCGACGTGAGAGTGCTCGTCGTGCCAGCAATCGTAGTCCGTGACCATGGCGACGCTCGCGTAGCAAATCTCGGCTTCGCGAGCGAGCTTGGCCTCCGGCATGTTCGTCATGCCAATGACATCGCAGTCCCAAGATCGGTAGAGATTGCTTTCGGCGCGCGTCGAGAACTGCGGCCCTTCCATCGCGAGGTGGGTGCCGCCGCCATGCACGTCGATCTTTTCCGATTTGGCCGCCTTTTCGAGTGCGTTCAGAAGAAGCGGACTGACCGGATCGCCCATCGCGACGTGGGCCACGCAGCCTTTTCCGAAGAACGACTTTGCGCGGGCAAACGTGCGGTCGATGTACTGGTCAGGCAGCACAAAGTCACCGGGACGAAACTTCTTCTTGAGCGAACCGCACGCCGAGACGGAGACGAGATCGGTTACGCCGGCGCGCTTCAGAGCGTCGATGTTGGCGCGATAGTCGATATCGGTCGGCGATAACTTATGCCCGCGGCCGTGACGCGGCAGGAAGCGGATCGGCAGCCCCTCGATATCGGCAAACAGAATGTCGTCGGATGGCGTGCCCCACGGGCTTTCGATGTGCCGCCATTCCGCATGCGCCAGTCCGGGCAGATTGTAAAATCCGCTGCCGCCGACGATGCCAAGAACTGATTGCGTCATGATCCCTGCTCCGCGCCCCACGAGGTCGGGAGCCACTTAAATGAAAAAAGGCCCCGCAAGCGAGGCCTTTTACGATTTCCGATGTGCTGGTCCGTTTTAGTGCTTGATTGCAGACCAGATGCGTCTTTTGCCGATGTAAAGAAGCCCCGTCGTCACGATCAGGTACAGGATGACTTGCCAGCCAATGCGCTTTCTCTGATCGAGGCTCGGGTCGGCGGCCCATGACAGAAACGCAGCAACGTCGTGCGCGTAATTGTCAAGCTTCTGCGGCGTTCCATCCTGGTAAGGGACGGCACCGTCCGACAGCGGCGGTGGCATGCTGATCTGATGGCCAGGGAACGCGGTATTGTAAAACTTGCCGTCGACCATGTGGAATCCAGCTGGCGGATCCTTGAAGCCCGTCATCAGAGCGTAAATGTAATCGGCGCCGCCTTCCTGGTAGCCCTTCAAGATATCTCCAAGCATCAGGAAAGGATGGATATACCAGGGCGACTCGCGCTCGACGTCGCGGGCTCGCGCCATCAACGACAAATCGGGCGGCAAGGCGCCGTTCTGAGCGGCGCGGGCTTCCTCATCGTTCTTGTACGGGCCAAGAATGGGGTCAGAAAGCCTCGCCGGGCGCTCGAACATCTTGCCTTGGTCATTCGGGCCGTCGGTGATCTTGTTCGGCCACTCAGCAGCCAGCGCCTTCACGGCGGCTTCCGGAAATTGCGGTCCGCCGGGTTGCACGAGATTGCGGAACGCGATCCGCTTCAGGCCGTGGCAGTTCGAGCAGACTTCCTTGTAGACCTGAAATCCGCGCTGCAATTGCGCCTTATCGAACTGGCCCGTGAAACCCGAAAACGACCACGGCTGGCGTGGAATTTCGTGGTGGCCGGATTCTTCTGCGATTGCGAGACCGGGAACCAACACCAGCGCCGCAACGATACCGGCCAAAGCGGGAGAGAAACGTTTTTTCATCTGTCTCTCTCCGATCAGCGCTTTTCAGGGGATGCAGCGGCGCCGTTGGGCATCGCCGTACTACCGCCGAGCACCGAATCCGTGATGGACCGCGGCAGCTTCTTAGGTGTTTCGATCAGACCGATGATCGGCATGGCAACGAGGAAGAACAGGAAGTAGCAGACCGTGAAGATCTGGGCCCACATCACGTAGACGCCTTCCGCCGGCATCGAGCCGAGATAGCCGAGCGCCAAGCAGGTGAACACAAAGAACCAGAAGAACCATTTGAAGATCGGCCGGTACTTTGACGAACGCACGCGCGATGTGTCGAGCCATGGCACGAATGCAATAATGAGCACGGCGGAGAACATCGCGAGGACACCGCAGAGCTTCGCATATTGCCCAAGCGGGATGACCCAGAGGAACGTGCTCGTGAAGGATCTCAGGATGGCGTAGAAGGGCAGGAAATACCATTCCGGCACGATGTGCGGCGGCGTCACCAGCGGATTAGCCTCGATATAGTTGTCGGCGTGGCCGAGATAGTCAGGCACGAAGAAAACGAACCAGGCAAAGAGAATGAGGAAGGCGAAAAGACCCACCGCATCCTTGGACGTCGCGTAGGGATGCATCGGAACCGAATCGCTCGGCTCCTTGAGATCGAGGCCGGTCGGATTGTTCTGACCCGCCGTATGCAAGGCCCAGAGATGCAGTCCGACGACGCCCGCAAGCACGAACGGCAGGAGGTAGTGGAGCGAGAAGAAGCGGTTGAGCGTCGTACCCGAAACCGAATAACCGCCCCACAGCCACTCGACGATCGCGGTGCCTAGCCCGTTTATGATCGTATCGAGCGCCGAGAACAGGTTTGTGATGACGGTCACGCCCCAGAAGCTCATCTGTCCCCACGGCAGCGAGTAGCCCATGAAGGCCGTCGCCATCATCAAGAGCATGATGATGACACCGAGGATCCAGAGAACCTCGCGAGGCGCTTTGTACGAGCCGTAATAAAGGCCGCGGAAGATATGAATATAAACCGCGAAGAAGAACATCGACGCGCCGACGGCGTGGAAATTGCGGATCATCCAGCCGTAGTTCACGTCGCGGCGGATTTGCTCGATGGAATCGAATGCCCCGGCAGCGCTCGGCTGATAGTGCATCGCCAGGACGACGCCCGTGATGATCTGCGCACCGAGGATGAACGTCAGAATACCGCCGAACGTCCAGAGATAATTGAGATTGCGCGGCGTCGGGAAATCAACGAACTGCCCGTGCATCACGCGCGCGATCGGCAGGCGTTCGTCGAACCACTTACCCCAGCGCGACGTCGGCTCATAGGTCGAGGTGTGACCGCTCATTGTTCGCTCGCTCCCTAGCCGATTTTGATTTTGCTGTCGGACGTGAAGGCGTAGGGCGGCACTTCCATGTTTCGTGGAGCCGGGCCTTTGCGAATGCGGCCCGCAGTATCGTACTGCGAACCGTGGCAGGGGCAGAACCAACCGCCGAATTCACCGCGCTCATCGCCCAGGGCCTGCCCCTTCGGGATGCATCCCAAATGCGTGCAGATACCGATGATGATGATCCAGTTTTCGTGCCCCTTCATCGTGCGATTTGCATCGGTCGCGGGGTCCTCGTCTGGCAGATTTTCGTTTCGGGCCAGACCGTCGGGAAGGTTCTTCACATCGACTTTTACAGCCGATTCGATCTCGCTCTTCGTGCGGTTGCGGACGAAAACCGGCTTGCCGCGCCACATCACGGTAATCGCCTGGCCCTCTTTCACAGGGGCCAAGTCAACGTCGATGGAGGACAGCGCCTTGGTGCTGGCGTCCGGGTTCATTTGCTGAATGAAGGGCCAGAGCAAGGATGCGGCGCCAACGGCGGCGAACGCATTTCCAACGAGCACCAAGAAATCTCGGCGATCCGGCTCTATTGCATCACTGCTCACATGTGCCTCCAGTTTGAAGCGCGTGGGAACCACTGGAGGTTTGACGTAATCAGCCAGGCGGATTTTTCCGCTCTTCTGCCTCTCGCGTCATCCCCCAGTCTTCTTCATCCCTTGGGGACCCTTCTGACAGCGTTTGGGCCTGTCCTCAAGCAAAGGTGCGCTGAAGTGTGAGAGGCAATTTGGCGCATCGCGGGAGACGGGCGAGTTTGGGCAGCTCACCCCGCCACTATGAAAGTTCGTCCACATGCGCTTGGCGCTTTATCAACCGGATATCGCGCAGAACACGGGGACTATTCTCCGTCTCTGCGCATGCCTCGGCGTTGCCGTCGACGTTATCGGCCCCACGGGGTTCGACATGAGCGACCGTGCGTTAAAGCGCGCCGCGCTCGATTACCTCGATCACGTCGATCTCACCCGGCACACAAGCTTTTCGGACTTCATGCAAGCGCGGATGGCCTCGGAGGCGAGCTCCGAGCGAGGGCGTCTCGTCCTGCTGACGGCACACGCGGAAACGCCTCACTACCGGTTCGGCTTCCGGGCGAGCGACACGTTAATGTTGGGCCGGGAGAGCGCCGGCGTTCCGGAAGCCGTGCACGCACAGGCCGACGCGCGAATTACCATTCCCATGCGTCCGGGTCTGCGCTCGCTCAACGTCGCGGTTAGCGCGGCGATCGCGCTCGGAGAAGCGCTGCGCCAGACCGGCGGATATCCGGAACATGCTTCCGATTAGGCGCCCTCGTCGCAAGCGTGACATGTAAATGGCAGTTGTGGGAGACCCGATTCGACAAGGGTTCCGCATTATCTGCCGCTCGAGCGGGCGCGCGACGGAGGGCGTTTATCGCTGGAGGCCCAATCCGCAATACACGAGGGCTATCATCGGCTTCGGCACGCTCGGCTTAGCTGCGTATTCATGGGAGGCAACGACGTTGGCGGCGGCTCTCGTCCTCGTCTACGCGTTGATGGCTGTCGCCGAAGAAGCGTGGCTCGAAGTGCGATACGCCGCGCGTATCTCGACTATCGGGCAGAGGTGCCGCGCTTTTCAACTTGCGCCATGCGCTCAGCCGGCTGACGGCACGCAAATCATCGATCGCGCAGGGCCTGCGCGAAAATCGATAGGTTTGGTCTATAATATGCCGCTTACTCGGCGGCTTCTTGCGCCAGGAAACCGCCCGACTGCCGCATCCAGAGTTGCGCGTAAAGGCCGCCGCGATGCAGAAGGTCGGCGTGTGTTCCCTCTTCCACAATCCGACCCTCTTCCATGACGACGAGCCGGTCCATCGCTGCGATCGTCGACAGCCGATGGGCAATGGCGATTACGGTCTTGCCACGCATGAGCCGTTCGAAGCTCGTCTGAATTTCCGACTCGACCTCGGAATCGAGCGCGCTGGTTGCCTCGTCGAGAATGAGGATAGGGGCGTTCTTCAAGAGCACGCGGGCGATCGCGATCCGCTGACGCTGGCCGCCCGAGAGCTTGACGCCGCGTTCGCCGACATGCGCGTCGTAGCCCTTGCGACCCTTCAGGTCCTCGAGGTTTTGGATGAAGTCGTGCGCCTCGGCCTGCCGCGCAGCCGCAATCACCTCGGCGTCGGACGCGTTCGGGCGACCGTAGAGAATGTTGTCGCGCACGGAGCGATGAAGCAGCGAAGTATCCTGCGTGACCATGCCGATCTCGGCGCGCAGGCTATCCTGCGTCACGTGGGCGATGTCCTGGCCGTCGATCAGAATGCGGCCGCCTTCAAGGTCGTAGAAACGCAGCAGCAGGTTGACGAGCGTCGACTTGCCGGCTCCCGAGCGTCCGACCAGCCCGACCTTCTCGCCGGGCCTGATGTTCAGCGACAAATCCTCGATGACGCGCGGCGGGACCTCGTCCGAAGCCGCGCGGCCCGCGCCATAATGGAAATGGATGTGCTCGAAGCAGATCTCCCCGCGGGGTACGGCCAGCGGCTGCGCGTCCGATTTGTCCTGCAGCAGATTGGGCCGCGCGATGGTTTCCATGCCTTCGTGCACCACACCAATATTTTCGAAGACATCGGCGATCGTCCACATGACCCAGCCCGACATCGTGACGATGCGGATGACGAGACCGCTGACGACAGCGATGTCGCCGACCGATACGTGGCCCTTCGTCCAGAGCAGAATTGCCGTGCCCGTCGTCACGACCAGCAGGACGCCGTTCAAGGCGTAAAGCACGAATTCCATGCCGGTAATCAGGCGAAGCGAGGCTTGCCATTTCTGCATCTGCTCGGTCAGCGCTTCGCGTGCGTAGGTATCCTCGCGCTCGGCGTGCGCGAAGAGCTTGACCGTCATGATGTTTGTATAGCTGTCGACGATGCGGCCGACGAGCATCGAGCGGGCTTCCGACGATTCCGTCGAGCGCTGTTTGATCTTCGGCACGAAATAGCGCAGCGTCACGATGTAGGCGACGAGCCAGAAGACGAGCGGTATGGTCAGCCGCCAGTCGGACGCCGCGAATAAAAGCGCCGAGCCGATGAACTGCACCGACGCATACCAAAGCGCGTCAATGAGCTGAACGACGCTCTCCCGCAGTGACGTGCCGGTCTGCATGATCTTGTTGGCGACACGGCCGGCGAAATCGTTCTGGAAGAAGCCGAGGCTCTGCCGCAGCACATAGCGATGCGTCTGCCAGCGGATGCGCGATGTCGTTCCCGCCGAGATGAGCTGATTTTTGATGAAGTCGTGCGCCGTCGACACGATGGGTCGCAAGATCAGAGCGACGAAGGCCATCAACGTCAGCGTCGTGGCATAGGTCGAGAGAAACGTCGCCGGATCGCCATGCGTGCGCATCTTGTCGACGATCGAGCCGACGAAACCCATCAGCGCCACTTCAATCGAGGAGCCGAGGCAACCAGCGATCAGCAGAAGGACGAAAAACGGCCAGAGCGGCTTGATAAAAAACCAATAAAAAGCCCATAGCCGATCGGGCGGGCGCGTGATGTCGCGCTCGGCAAACGGCTGGATACGGGTTTCTCCCCAATGCAGGAGTCGGCGGAACATAACGATTATCGCAAACGAAAAGCGGCGCGTAGTCGCAAGTGCGGAAATCCGACTGGCGACGGCGACGGGACATTGATCATGAATACCCGTTAGGGCTAAGGGTCCTTTCAGTCAAAAACAAGACCCAATACAGAATAGCTGATGAACGCATCCCATTCGCCACTCGATCAAAAAAAGGCCCTGGCGCGCGCCTGGTTCGAGCGCTTGCGCGACGACATCGTCGCAGCCTTCGAAAAACTCGAAGCCAACTTGCCTGAGAGCGCACCGCACGGCGGCGATACGGCAGGCCGCTTCGAGGCTAAGCCCTGGTCGCGCAATGACCATGCTGGCGGCGAAGGCGGGGGCGGTGTCATGAGCCTCATGCACGGCCGCGTATTCGAAAAGGTCGGCGTTCACACATCGACAGTTTACGGAGAATTCGCGCCGGAGTTCCGCAAACAGATTCCGGGCGGCGAAGATTCACCGAACTTCTGGGCATCCGGCATCTCGCTGATCGCGCATCCGCGCAATCCCAACGTTCCCGCCGTCCATATGAACACGCGGATGATCGTGACGAGCAAATGGTGGTTCGGCGGCGGCGCGGACCTGACACCCGTCCTCGACAAACGGCGGACGCAATCGGATGCCGACACGATGGCGTTCCACGCGGCCATGTATGGTGCGTGCGCGGCGCATCCCATCGTCGATTACACGAAGCTCAAGACGTGGTGCGACGAGTATTTCTTCCTGCCGCACCGGAATGAGATGCGGGGCATTGGCGGCATTTTCTATGATTACCTGACGCCATCGGAAGCGGAGGGCGGCTGGGACGCGGCTTTTGCGTTCACCCAGGACGTCGGCAAGGCATTCGCAAGCGTCTATCCGATGCTAGTCCGCGGCAACTATACGATGCCGTATTCAGATGAGCAGCGTGAAGAGCAACTCGTCCGCCGCGGCCGCTACGTCGAATACAATCTGCTTTACGATCGCGGAACGATGTTCGGGCTCAAGACCGGCGGCAACGTGGAAAGTATCCTGTCGTCGATGCCTCCGGTCGTGAAGTGGCCGTAGGCCGGAATATCTTTTAGCTGTCTCGGGTGGACTGAATTTCCCGCAGGAACAGGCCTCCCTGACGGCCTTGGGCCACGGCGGGGGCCCAGTCGCTCGAGCGGCAACCTGAAAGACGCGCAGCGATGCATCGTCGCAGTTGCCGGCGCGCTTTCGCGTGCCACATGACGTCAATGCGTCGGCTGTTACCGACAGTGTGCCTTCAGATTTCATAGCGCGGGAACCTGCCATGACATCACTTCTCGATCCGCTTCGCGCCGGAGCATTCAAACTCAAAAACCGTATTGTTCTGGCTCCGTTGACGCGCTGCCGGTCGAGCGCAGGACGCATTCCGAATGACATGATGCGCGAATACTACGTCCAGCGCGCCTCGGCAGGTTTGATGCTCTCCGAAGCTACGTCCGTCTCTCCGATGGGCGTCGGCTATCCGGATACGCCGGGCATCTGGTCGGATGAACAGGTGGCAGGCTGGAAACGCATCACGGAAGCGGTGCACGCCGCTGGTGGTACCATGCTCCTGCAGCTCT
>JAICLG010000126.1 GCA_025927515.1 Hyphomicrobium sp. | reverse complement strand
TTGGCGACGTGCGCGCAAATATCGAGACCAACATTGTCGGCAAGTTCGATCGGCCCCATCGGCATGCCGAACGTACGCACCGCCTCGTCGATCTTCTCCTTGTCCTCGCCTTCCTCCAGACGCTTCATGGCCGCGAACATGTAGGGCGTCAGCACCTTGTTGACGAGGAAGCCGGGGACGTCCTTCGTGATCAGCGGGAACTTGTCGATCGCCGTTACGAACGTTGCGCCCTTCTTCACTTCTTCGTCGCGCGTCTGCGCGCCCCGCACGACTTCGACGAGCGGCATCTGCGGCACCGGCGAGAAGAAGTGCAAGCCGATCAGCCGACCGGGATCCTTCAGCGGCGCAGCGATATCTTCGAGCTTCAGCGACGAGGTATTCGTCGCCAGGATCGCGCCCGGCTTGATCCTCGTTTCCAGCTCCGCGAACAACTTCTGCTTGACGTCGAGCCGTTCGACGATCGCCTCGATGATGACATCGGCACGCGCCGCGCCCTTGCCATCCGGATCGGCAATGAGGCGCGCCTTAGCCGCATCGCGCGTCGCCTTCGTCTTGAACTTGCGGGTAAAGAGCTTGCCTTGCGCCTTGATGCCGCTTTCAAGCTGCGCTGCCGAAATGTCCTGCAGCGTCACTTCCATCCCGGAGGCCACGCAGACGCCCGCGATATCGGCGCCCATCGTACCTGCGCCGATGACGTGAACGCGGCTCGGCCTCCATTTGAAGCCCTTCGGCGCTTGTCCCTTCAGAAGCTCCGTCAGCCGGAAAACGCGACGCAAATTGCGCGCCGTCTCCGACATCATCAGCGGCGCGAATGCTTTCGTCTCCGCTGCCTTCATCGTACGGAGATCGCCGCCCTCTTTCTCGAAAAGGTCGATCAGCCGGAATGGCGCGGGATAATGATCTTCGCGAACTTTCTTCGCGGTTTCCTGGCGCATCTTGCCTGCAAGAAATCCGCGTGCGGGCCACTTCGTCAGCAGCATCTTCGCGACGCCAGCCGACTTGGAGCGCCGGTTTTGCAGAACCGCCTTCCGTGCCGCCCAATGGAGCTCGCCCGGACTCCCGACGAGCTGATCGATGAAGCCCTGCGCCTTCGCGACCGAAGCGCGGATCATGCCGCCGGTGAGCATCGCCTGCATGGCCGCCATTGGACCGGCCTGCTTGATCGAGCGCGCCGTGCCGTTGAAGCCGGGAAAAATCCCGAGCTTCACTTCCGGAAAGCCGATGCGCGTCGAGTCATCTCGCGTCGCAATTCTGTAATGGCAAGCCAGGATCAGCTCCAGGCCACCGCCGACGCAAACGCCGTGGATCGCCGCGACGACCGGGACCGGCAGTTTCTCGATGCGATCGAGCAACGCGTTGACCGGCTTTAACGCGTCGATGACCTCATGCTCACTCTGGAAAGTCTCGAACTCGCGAATGTCGGCGCCGACGATGAACCCGCGCTCCTTGCCCGACATGATGACAAGCCCGCGCACCTTCCCGGCGCGAACCTCCGCTTCGACGCATTTTATAATGGCGTCGAGCTCTTCGATCGGCCGGCGCCCAAGAGAATTTGCGCTCTCCCCTTCCCGATCGAAAATCGCCCAGGCGATGCCTTCGCCGTCGATCGAGAAGCGCCAATCCTTCAGTTGGTCGTTATCCAAGGCCTGCATCTGCCCCGTCGATTCAACCATCGCTCACCTCAAAGCAAATCCGTCATTCTTATTCAGCGGCCAATTTTTCGGCACCACGAGCGTTATGACCGAGCGTCGCGTAGTTTGGTTTCAATTCCGCGGGATCGAAATGGTCGACGGCGATGACGCGCGCGACAAGACGCTCGATTTCGCGCAGCTGCTCGGCTTCCGCAGCCGTGAGCACGCCCTTGGCTTCGGCTTCCGCAAACCAGTCGATCCCGTGATAACGGCGTACAACGCCGTCGCGAATGGCTTTTTCAAGCTTCTTCTCGATGGGCTCGGCCGCGATCACTTTCTCAAGCGTCACTTCGAGAATGCCCGTCGGATCATTAACATCCTTGGAGACGAAAATATTGCGCGTCAGACGATCACGGACGTCGCCCGGTTGGAGGGCGTGCTTGGCGACGTCATGAGCCAGCGCGTCCGACGCCGGTTTCCAACGCCGTCCCAGCGGAAAGACGACGAGACGCATGAACGGCCGCGCCCAACGCACCGGGAAATTATCGACGACCCCACCGATGGCTTCCTGGAAACGATAAAGGGCATTCTGCGCGGCCAGCTCGACGATATGTTTATCGCCAGCCGGACGACCGTCATCGTCGTAGCGCTTCAGCGTCGCCGCCAGCATGTAGAGTTCCGAGAGCGCGTCGGCCATGCGGCCGGTGATCTTCTGCTTGATCTTGAGGCGGCCACCCAAAAGCGCCACCGTCAGATCCGCGATGAATGCAAATGACCGGCATGCACGGCCGAGCTGGCGATACCAGTGCGACATGCGCAGCGCACCATCGGGCGTCGAAACGAAGGCTCCGCCCGTCAGATTGTGAACGAAGCCGCCCGTTGCGTTCGAAAGCGAAAAGGCGATGTGATTGTTGAAGGCGTTCTCGAATGCATCGAGGCCCCGCTCGCGATCGGGATTCTGCGCCGCCTGCACTTCCTTGTAGAGATAGGGATGCGAGCGAAGCGCACCCTGCGCAAAGGTAATCAGCGTCCGAGTAAGGATGTTTGCGCCTTCGACCGTGATGCCGATCGGCACCATCTGGTAGGCTGACTGCAGATAGTTCGACGGACCATCGCAGATGCCGCGGCCGCCGTGAATATCCATTGCGTCATTGACGGCGCGCCGCATCTTCTCGGTGGTCTGATATTTCATCAGCGCCGATATGACCGACGGCTTCTCGCCACGCGAGACCATCGCCGCCGTCATGGCGCGGGCCGCCTCGTTGACGTAAGCCGTCTCGATGATGCGGACCAGCGGCTCCTCGATGCCTTCCATGCGTGACACCGGCAAGCCGAACTGCTTCCTGATGCGGGCATAAGCGGACGTGACGCGCAGCATCGTCTTGGCGCCAGCCGTTGCCGACGACGGCAGCGAAATCGCGCGACCCGCCGACAGACATTCCATCAGCATGCGCCAGCCATTGCCGGCCATGGCTTGCCCGCCGATAACCCAATCGATCGGAATGAAGACCTCGCTGCCCCAGTTCGGTCCATTCGGAAACGCAGCGCCGGATGGGAGATGCCTGCGCCCAATGTTGACGCCGGGATGGTTGGCGGGAATGAGCGCCAGCGTTATGCCGACATCCTCCCCCTTGCCGAGCAGGTTGTCTTTGTCGAACAGACGGAACGCCAAGCCGACGAGCGTCGCCTTCGGCCCAAGCGTGATGTAGCGCTTCTCCCAAGACAGACGGATACCAAGCGTGTCCTGGCCCTTGTGGGTGCCGCGCGTGACGTATCCGATATCGCGCATCGTGGCGGCATCGGAACCCGACGTCGGACCCGTCAGCGAGAAGCACGGAACTTCCTCGCCCTTGGCGAGACGCGGCAAATAATAATGCTTCTGCTCGTCCGTTCCGTACTTTTCGATCAGTTCACCGGGTCCGAGCGAGTTCGGCACCATGACGATCGTCACGACATCCGGCGAACGCGAGGCGATCTTGCCGAGGATCAGCGATTGCGCTTGCGCCGAAAATCCGAGTCCGCCGTGCTCTTTCGAGATCAGCATTCCGAGGAACCCGTGCGCCTTGACGAAATCCCAGATCTCATCGGGAATCTCGCGCAGCGCGTGGCGCACCTGCCAGTCGCTGATCATGCGGCAGAGTTGTTCCGTCGGGCCGTCGAGAAAAGCCTGCTCGTCCGCCGATAGTTCGATCGGCGGAATCGACTTCAGCTTCTCCCAGTCAGGTGTTCCGGAAAAAAGCTCCGCATCGAAGCCGACCGTGCCCGCTTCCAGCGCCTGCGCCTCGGTTTCGGACACCTTGGGCAGCATCTTGCGAATCTGACCGAAGACCGGAGCGATGATCAGGCTGCGTCGGATCGATGGGATCGAGAGGAGCGCCAGCGCAATGAACGGCAGCCACGCGATCCAGGCCCAGACGCTCGAGCTTCCCATCGTCGCCAGAAGCGTCAGCAGGCCCACAGCAGCCGCCCAGCGCCAGAGGGGCGCGCGCATCATAGCGAGCGCTATAAAGCCGCCCAGCGCCAATATCAGAAGAACTATGGCCGCCATTCCCTAGCCTCCTTGTGGGGACAACGGCCCCTTCATGACCCCGAATGGGCGCCCGAATATCCCAAGGCGACGTATACGTCACCTTAACATCGCCGAGCCAGCGTCGTGCGGGATCGGATCAGAAAAAAACCACTTAAACACGTTTGCGCAGCGGTCGCTAACATTTGCCGATCGAAAAATCATGGCGCGATAGTCGATCGAGGCTGCGCACAATTCCTAATGGCCGGAACCGGAAGGGCCCGCCATTTGCGGCGCTTCCCCAAAGAGATCGGCGACCGCCGTACGGTACCAATCCCGGCTTTCGCGATTGGTTTCCAGTCGAACCTCCGGACTGTCATCCGGTTTCGATATGAAAGGTTCTTTGACGTCGAGATAGGGTTTTCCGTCCTTGTACGCCGCAACGTAATCGCCGCCGACCTTGGCGCTGTTGTCCGGCGCCAGCATCGACCAGCATGTGTTGCGATATTTGCCAGGCGGACGCGGCTTGCCGGAAAGATCCGCAACGATGTCCGCCGCGACCACCTCGGCTTGGCTCATCGCCGAATACGCCGATTTCGGCATCTCGGAAGCAATCGCCGCGTCGCCGAGCACATAAACGTCCTTGGCTTTCGTCGACGTGAAGTTTTCCGGATGCACCGGGCACCAATCGCCCTCCGTCAATCCAGCCTGCGCGGCGATCGATCCCGCCTTTTGCGCCGGAATGATGTTGGCCAATGCAGCATGCTCCGTGCGCCCCGATCTCGTCGTCACCTCGCCGGTCTGGGCGTTGACCTTGACCACCGCATAATCATCGATCTCGTTCGTCAGATTGATTTCGATGATGTCCTTGTAATACTCGTTGAACGCCTCTTCGAAGACGGCTTGCTTCGAAAACGTCGGCTTCGCATCGAACAGGATGAGCTTGGCTCTCGGCTTCTGCGTCTTGAGAAAATGCGCGATCATGCAGGCGCGCTCGTAAGGCCCCGGCGGACAGCGGTAAGGATTGGGCGGCGCGGCCATGACGATGAGGCCACCGTCGGGAAGCGCCAACAGCTTCTCTTTCAGGATCCACGTTTGCGGGCCGCCCTGCCAGGCGTGCGGCATGATCTCCGCCGCCTCGGGTGAGTAACCCGCAATGCTGTCATACTTGAAATCGATGCCCGGCGCGACGACGAGGCGATCATAGGCTAGAGGCGATGATCCGTGGGCGAGCGTCACCGTCTTGGCCGTCGTGTCGATCGCGGTCGCGGTATCGGAAACAACATCGATGCCCCGTTTTTTGACTCCTTCGTAGTCGAAGGTGATCGATTTGAACGAACGAAAGCCGCCGAGATAGAGATTCGAATAGAAACACGTCGTGTATTTTTCCTTGGGCTCGACGAGCGTTACGGCGATGTCCGGATTAGCCGACTTGAGCCTGTTCGCGACCGTGGCTCCGCCCGGTCCGCCGCCGATGATCGCCACCTTCCCCGCTCCTGCTGCAAGAGCCGGTCGCGGCAGCTCGGAAGTGGCAGCAACGACGCCCGCCGCCAGCAGCGCGAATTCCCGGCGCGTGATCTCGGTCATTTCCCAATCCCCTGACGTCTGGCGTGCTGACCGCTTCTCGACCTGGCTGGATCGTTGGGTGGTCGCCACAGGAAGCGCAATTTGGCAGGAAACGAAGTGCCGTGTAACTTTAACTTCGGTAACCCGGCACCTTATATGACAAGCCGCCTATATAGCGAGCCGGGGCAAACTCCGCTTCGAAATGGCAAAAATGCCGGAACGCGCAAAAATCTCAGTTCTCAGCCGGCGATCTCTTTTGATCTCGGCGGCGGCGGCCGCGCTTTCGCCCCTGCTTGCCTACGCCGCAAGCCGCGATACCCAAACGCCGGAACGCAGCAAGGAATTCGAAGAAGCCTTCGCAAGCCTTACCGGCGGCGCAAAGCCGGTCGCTCATGATATTGCCGTCGACCTTCCCGAGCTTGCAGACAACGGCAATTTCGTTCCGATCACCATCACGGTGGAAAGCCCGATGACGGACGCGGATCACGTGAAGACGATCCATATCTTATCGACTTTAAATCCACGCGCCCACGTCGCGACATTCCAGTTGTCGCCGATCAACGCCGTCGCACGCATCCAAAGCCGCATGCGCCTCGCCAAGACGCAGGATGTCGTCGTACTCGCCGAGCTCTCGACAGGCGAGATGCTGATGTCGACGACACATGTAAAAGTCACCATCGGTGGCTGCGGAGACTGAGGAGCAAGAGATGGCCGCTAGAAATCCCCGCTTCAGGCTTCCCAAGAACGCCAAGGTCGGTGACGTCATCGAGGTCAAAACCTTGATCATGCATCCCATGGAAACGGGCAATCGCCACGACAAGTACGGCAAGCTCATCCCGCGCGATATCATCACGACGTTCGTGGCCAAGTATGACGGGTCACAAGTGTTCCGAGCCGAGTTCGGCACCGGGATCTCGGCCAATCCATACGTCTCGTTCAAAATGCGCGTACCGGGACCGGGCGTATTCGAATTCGCCTGGACGGACGAGCACGGCATCAAGACAGTCGCCACCGCGCCTCTGATACTGATATAGCCGGACCTCACCAGCAGGCTCGCGAAACGGACTGGCTTTACTTCTCACGCCCGAATCCGGAAAAGTCGCAGGCGTCGGCGCGATTCCTCGCCAACACGTTCTCGCTCGCGTCAGGACAATTGTATGCAGAAAGCTGCCCGCACCATTCTGATCATCATGATCGCCTTCGTCATCTTTTTCGGCCAGCGCTGGTACGCATACGTGACCAACAAAACAAGCCCGTACAACGAGGTCGGCATCGACTTGAACAGCGCCATGCCGGCTCCGATCCGCAAGTGGGGCTGCGATAAGTTGCACGCAACGTTTCCAAAAGCGCAACCGCCAAACGGCTGCCAGGCGGACGACGGCAAGAGCTGGATGTGACGCGATGTGCAGGCGACTGTCCGTGCACGTTGATCAACCTATGCGCGCGTCATCCTTCAAAAGCTTGTAATTGATGCTGTCGAGCAGCGCCTCGAAGCTCGCGTCGATGATGTTTGGCGAGACGCCGACGGTCGTCCAGCGTTGCCCCGTCTCGGTATCGTGGCTTTCGACGAGCACGCGCGTCACGGCGTCAGTACCGCCATCATGCGTGTGCGTCAGGATGCGGACCTTGTAGTCGACAAGCTCGACATTCTCGATGTGCTTTTGATACCGGCCGAGATCGCTGCGCAGCGCTTTGTCGAGCGCGTTAACCGGACCGTTGCCTTCACCGACGGAGACCAAGGGTTCGCTGTCGCCCGCGATCGAAACGGTCACAACGGCCTGCGAACGGGTTCCGTTGCCGTTCAAGGCGCGCTGGCGCTCGACGGTCACGCGAAATGAATCGACCGAAAAGAACCGCGGCACGCTTGCAAGCTCGCGCCGAGCGAGAAGCTCGAACGAGGCTTCCGCGGCTTCATAGGAATAGCCCTGATCCTCACGCGATTTGATTTCATCGAGCAGCGCCTGGACCCGGCTGTCATCTTTGTCTGAGGGCAAGCCGAACCGTTCGAGCGCTGCCGTCAGCGACGAGCGGCCGCCCTGCTTCGACACCAGAATACGCCGTTCGTTGCCGACGCTCTCCGGCGGTACGTGCTCATAGGTTTCGGGCGCCTTGATCAGCGCCGAGGCATGAATGCCGGCCTTCGTTGCAAAGGCGCTTTCCCCGACATAGGGGGCGTGCCGGTCCGGCGCTTCGTTCAACACCTCATCAAGCACGCGGCTCGCATGCGTCAGCGTGCGCAGCTTTTCCGGCGTGACCCTGGTCGTGAAAGCATTGGCAAATTCGCTCTTGAGCAACAGCGTCGGAATGATCGACGTCAGATTGGCATTGCCGCAGCGTTCTCCAAGACCGTTCAGCGTCCCTTGGATCTGCCGGCATCCCGCCCGCACCGCCATCAACGTGTTGGCGACGGCGTTCTCCGTGTCGTTGTGCGTATGAATACCGAGGTTTTCGCCCGGCACGTGCTTCGCGACATCGGCGACGATGCGCTCGATTTCGTGCGGCAGCGTCCCGCCATTGGTATCGCAGAGCACGACCCAGCGCGCGCCCGCGCTGAAAGCCGTCTTCGCGACGGCGAGCGCGTAATCGCGGTTGCCCTTATAGCCGTCGAAAAAGTGCTCGCAATCGATCATCGCCTCGCGCTGTGTCTCGACAACGGC
>JAICLG010000049.1 GCA_025927515.1 Hyphomicrobium sp. | reverse complement strand
GATGGCGTTGCGGCGATTAGTCGATTGCTGCCTCAACTACATGCCACGAACCATGCATCCGAGCATAAGGATGCAGTAGGAGGCCAGCAGCGCCCAGGATTCGTTGCCGGTTAATCCGGGAATATTCGCGCCGAAAAATTTAGACGTCAGCACAATTACCGTCAGGACGACGGAGACCAGGAAGGTGACGATACCCGGCGCCTTCAATCCCATATCGCGCACTCTCTCTTCGCTTCTCAATCGAATGCCCATGATCTCCCCCTCTTATGGGCCCATCATTGACCAGCGAATCGTTATAGCAGGACCGTAGGCGTGCGGGCACGAAGCCAGATGGATTGGATGTGGACAGCCTCGGAAGCGACGCGGCGTCCTGCACGCTGCTAGGCTCCCGAAGAAGGTGTTTGAGGGGCATTTCTCGGGCGCAAGAGGCGGCCCAGCCAAGCGATAAGGATTAGCGCTAAAAATCCTGCAAGGATAACGGCCTGCGGATGTTTATCCCAAATGAGAAGCGGCGCGATCCTGCCCTCCCAGGCAAGCCTTGCGTCGTCGAACGCCACACGTGGAGAGAAGCCGCCCGATGGCCTGAGCATCATCTCGGCTGCGGCACCCTGATCACGGCTGGCGATAATCCGCTCACGAACGCGACGCGACGCAAGTAGCTGCATTTTGGCGGGAGCCGCGGCGATGGTTTCGAGGACCTTTTGCCGTGGGAGCGGTCTGAGGCCATCCAGATAACCGGCGAGCGATTTGAGTTCGTCCTCCGACAAGGAGCGGAGCAAGAGCGTCAGGTCGCCGGCGTCGAGGCTGAATAGTGCGTCTCGGGCTGCCGCCGGGATACTCGCGACTTTAATGATCGCCGAACGGTCATTGAGCGCAAGGATACGGTTGAGCGATGCCGATGTAAGATCATGGGGCGACATGCGGCGATGCAACTCGTACTCGACCACTTGGCCGAGGTGATCGCCCGCAAGAGCGGTCCACGTCAAACCTGCGGAGATCGATTTAGTGTCTCGAGCGATTTCCATTCCTTTCTCGGGCATCAAGTGGACGGCCTGATTCAAGGATCCGTCCTGAAGCCGGTGCAGGATGGCTGACTGGCCTTCCGACGCGACGATGATCGCCACGACTTCGTCGAGGCGGGGAAGGGACTGCGGACGAACGCCATCGAGAAATTGCCTGAACTCGCCGTTCTCGTCGGCTATCTTAAGAACCAGCGCGTGAGCACGCCGAAACGCCTGCCAGACCTCGAGCACCTGATCGGCGGCGGCGACCGCGATGTCGGTCACATGATCGTTCATCTGATCTGAAAGCGTCTTCGCGAGTTCGTCCCGAACTTTGTCCTTGGTAGCCGGCGCTTTCATCTCGGTTGCGATAATCGGCAGCACCCCGTTGCGAAGGTCCCAGAGATCTTTTGCGATCAGGACCAGCCCCACGCCTCCCGCCACGACAGACACGAGCCTGGCTAGTACGCTACCGACGATCCGTTGCCCGACGCGTTCGGCGAGGTTCGCCAACTGGCGCCGCACGATCAGGATCGTCGCGCCGGCAAGACCGCCGGTCGAGTTCTGGAGGAGTGATCCCGCCGAGATATCGGTGGCGCCCTTTCCCGGATCGACGGTGACCCCTTTGCTTGCGTCGCCCGCCAAGGCGATCGCCACGGCATCTCCATAGCGAGGGCCGACAAAAGCTTTCAGGCACTGCATGAGCGACGTTGTTGCATCCGAACTCGCGAATTCGATGTTTTTGCCGACCTCCCTCGCGACACCGGAAGCCAGATCCGCAATAGCCGTCTTGACCGCCTCCGAGCGGTAGACGCGCTCCGCGACGGCTGTTGCAAGCTCCTGCGATTTTTCATCATTCGTCAGCGACTGCAGGCGTTCGGACCAGCTCGTCTCATTTGTTATTTCGGCGATTGCGATGTCGACGCGATTGTCGATGATCTGATCGAGATTTCTCTGCCGCCACTGATCATCAACCAGAGCCTTGTAGTCGATCGTCTTGGTGCCGTTCCTGATGGCATCGCTAACGATCGTGACGACGGCGCTTTTTAATCCCGCGTCGTCTCGAGCCTGACAGGATTCGTACTCAGCCCGGCTCATCTCCGCGCCGACGGCTGCGTTTGGAACCTGGCTCAAGAAAATGGCAATGGAAGTGACAAGGGAAATTATGGCGCGCAGCGAGAAGTTCACGTCGACCCATCCGAGCGGCGAAGCTTAAGCTCCGAAAAAGTATCGGCATAAGTATAAATCACATTGCGACCGACCGGTGACTGAACTGCCGTTATGCCAGTCGAATGGATACCTTTTTCATCTCGGAACGCTGCGCCGCCCGCTTCGTTTATTTCCCAAGACAACGGGAAGCGGATGCGCACCCATCGCCATACGGTGGAAGGTCAGATGAGGATAGGTTTCGATTATGACTTCGCATTTTGGAACCCCACTGCAACACGACGATATGAGTTCTCATCATTTAGTCGCGGTGCGGCATCAGGTCCATGTTTACCAAACCGCGTTGACGTAATCCCGAAAGGTATGGCCTTTTCAGAAGCTTCGTAATAACTTCACAAACTAAATCTCAACTACGGGTAACTCACATACCTCTCAATTTTACGGCGGCGCGACAAAGTTGCGTTGGCATCCCGCAGGGCTGCGTCGTAAAGAGCGTTCGGCTGATTTCACAGCAAGTGCAAGTAGGTAATGAAAAATAAAGAGAAATTTCAGCCCACTCGCGGCAGCCTCTTCATTCCCGGCGGTTCTTCGGGCGTGTTGTTGGTGCATTCGCTCGGGGGCTCTCCGCTCGAGATGAAGTCGGTAGCGCATGCGTTATCGCGCAAGGGGATGACAGTTTACTGCCCCGTCGTGCCCGGCCTGACATTCGGCACAGACGTCTCGGGGTTGTCGACGTGGCACGACTGGTACCAATCAGTTTCGAAGGCCTTCGATGATCTCCGCGAAATGTGTGAGACCGTCATCATCGGCGGAGCATCTGCCGGCTCCATTCTGGCATTGAGACTTGCGGCGTACCGCCAGGGCCAGGCTGCGGGTCTGATGCTTTATGCCCCAACCCTTGCTGTGAATGGCTGGGCCATTCCGAAGACGATCAAGCTCTTCCATTGCGTCACGGACAAATGGACGGCTCGCCTCTTCAAGTTCCGCACTCCTGCCCCCTACGGCATCAAGGACGAGCGCGTGCGCAATTTTGCGCTGGAAGCGATGCGCGGCGCCGATAACCTGCCAGCTGACATCACGATGCGCGGTGGCGGTACCGTCTACGAGTTCTTGTCGTTGGTTCGCAACGTGCGGCCTATGTTGTCGCTCGTGAAGCTCCACACGCTGATTTTCCATCCCCGCCACGATGATCAGAGCGACATCAAGAACACGATGACTCTGCAGCGCAAGCTCGGCGGGATCGTTGAAGTTTCCGTTCTCGACGACAGCTATCATCTCGTGACGCTTGATCGTCAGCGCGGTTACGTCGTTGACCGGACAGTCGAATTCGTCGACCGCCTGCTAGCTTCCGAAGCCGCCAAAAGTGGCCGGAAGCAGACTGCAGCTAATTCGACGAAGCAACTGGGTGCTGCTGAGTAGCGGTACGCGCGGCTTTCTCAACTGTCTTCTTTTTCTGGCTGGCGGCTTTGTGGCTAGCCTTTTTCTTTCTTTTCGCGAGTTGAGGCTTCGGGACGACCTCGTTCAGGTCGCCTGGAGGCGTCGCCTCTGCGCTCGTTGCGCAGGAGGGGAGATCGGCCGGGGCGCGGGTCCAGATGAACGACTTCCCAAGAAACTTCATGCCCTTGTACCCGGTGACCTTCAGTTTATCCGGGCCAATGAGGTCGAGCGCGACGCTGTAGGATTTGCCTTCCTTGGGATCGTAAACCCAGCCGTTGTCAAAGCCGCCTCCCGAGAGTTGTTCGAGATCACCGAGCACCGGCAGGCCGCAGATGGGACGGGTGCGCATTGACGCGTCGGGATTATACCGATCGATCTTCGGCTCTCCATTCGGCGTCAGCGGTTCTTTGAGCCAGTAGATTTTGCCGCAGAGCGTCGTCGGCGTGCAAATCTCGATTTTGACCGCGCCCTTGCCGGTATCGTCATACCAAATGCCAGCTTCCCGCGGGTCGGCGCTCGCGGGCAGGCTGAGTGCGATGAGGCCGGCCAGGGCGGTAACGACACGGAGCGAAGCACCTGAAAGGCCGAAAATACTGGTGTAACGCATGACAATAAACCGCAGATCTGGGGTCAATTTTCTTACTCCTATGCCTCGAAAGAGGCAAAACATTGAAGTTAAATTGTTAAACGGCTGCTAAGACTTTCCTAAACATATGTCGTCGCGAGACGATCCATCGCGGGAAGTCTCCGGGCGTCATTTAGCGCGTCTCGTTCTGAAGTTCTGCGGTGGTAGCGACACCACATTGGGACTATAGAGCCTCGATCCTCCCGCGTGGCGGCAGAGCTTATATATTTAAATCCGGGCCCTCGTCGTCTGAAGGCGGGCTCAATTGGAAACACAAGATCCGGCACGCAGATGATTTTCACCCTTGCGCTTCGCAATTTGCTGCATGACCGCGTACGTCTCGCCGTTACGCTTATCGGTATTCTTTTCTCGATTGTCCTCGTCGCCGTACAACTCGGGCTGTACCTCGGCTCGAGTGAGATGATCATCGCGAACATCGCGCGCTCGAACGCCGATCTTTTCATCACGACCTACGGCGCCAAAAGTTTCGAGGACGGTGGCTTGCTACTGTCGGACCGCGAGCGTCACCAGGCTTTGGCGACACCCGGAGTTGAGGCGGTGGTGCCGCTTGTCGTCGCGTTTGCTGAGTGGCGAAAGCCTGCGGGAGGTTCATCGCGCGTCGTTCTGATCGGCGCCGATGCCGACGATCACGGCCTGGTGCCCTGGTCCCTGACACAAGGGACCCTTGACGACATAAAAGCTCCTGATGCCATTGCAGTCGATCGCTCGTATCTGAATGAACTCGGCGTCAACGGCATCGGCGATACGGCACAAGTCGCCACCGGACGCGTGAAGATCAGGGCTCTCACCGATGGCATCCGCTCATTCACGCAGTCGCCTTACGCCTACACGACACTCAGTCGGGCGCGCCAGCTCCTCGGCGTTGATGACGACAAATCGACATTCCTGCTTGTGAAGCTCGAACCCGGCGCCAATGCCGCGAAAGTTCAGGCGGATCTTGCGCGGCGTCTCGATTCATCAGCGGAGGTTCTGACGAAAGGTCAGTTTGAATCCCGCAGCTTGACGCAGTGGCTATTCCGAACTGGTGCCGGTCTGGCGCTGATCGGTGGCGCTATTTTGGGCAGCCTCGTCGGAACGGTTATCGTCGCCCAGACGCTTTATTCAAGTACGAAAGATCATATTCACGAATTCGCGACTTTGCGTGCGCTTGGCTCATCCAAGGCTTACATCTACAAAGTTATTTTGGCTCAAGCGGGGCTCAGTGCCGTGATGGGGTACGCGCTCGGGATGGTTATTGCGCTGCTCATTCTTTATGCCAGCCGAAATTCCTCGCTGCCACTCGTCATGACACCTGGCTTGGCGTTTTGGCTCTTTGCACTCACGCTTTTCATGTGCGCGATCTCGGCGATGTCTGCCATCGTCAAGATCACAAAAATTGATCCGGCTACGGTATTTTCAAGATGACCACGTCTTCCGTTCTGCATGCTGAAAACATCGTCAAGGAACTCGGCTCTGGGGCCGGGCTGGTCGTCGCCGTAAAGGGCGTGTCTCTCGATTTGGTGCCTGGCGAACTGACGCTGCTAATGGGACCGTCCGGGTCCGGCAAGACAACTCTGTTGTCCATCCTCGGCTGCATTATGAAGCCGACATCGGGCAGCCTCCGTATCGCGGATCGCCCGCTTGATGGCCTGTCGCCCGAAGCGCTGGCCAAGGTCCGTCGCGACCACATCGGCTTTATTTTCCAATCGTATAACCTGTTTCCCACGCTGAATGCGCTCGAAAACGTGCGGATCGCCCTGGACATCCGCGGCATCAAAGGTTTCGCCGCAACCAGCCGCTCTGAAGAAGTTTTGCGCGAGGTCGGTCTTGGCCACCGCCTGACGAACTATCCGGGCAATCTTTCGGGCGGCGAGCAGCAGCGCGTAGCAGTGGCGCGCGCGATCGCGAGTTCGCCCTCGATCGTGCTGGCGGACGAACCGACCGCTGCTCTCGATAGCGAAAACGGCCCCGCTGTCATGTCGCTGTTGTCGAGGATTGCGAAGGTACAAAAACGGAGCGTCCTTGCGGTTACCCACGACCCCCGGACCTTGGGGTACGCCGATCGCGTCGTTCGGATTGAAGACGGCAAGGTGGTCGGTGAAGAGCGTCGCCCGGAAGGCATCAACGCTCCGGAAATTACTGATTTGACCAAGAGGCGAAAGCTGCATGCTTAAGAAGATTGATCCCGCTGTCTCGACGATTCTGATCGCGGCCGCGATTGCGGTCGCGATAGGATTTGGCATCCAGGCGATCGGCGATCGAGGCTCGCTCAGCGAGCTTACGGGCACCGCCCATGCGGATACTCCCGCTCCCGTCCCGCAGTGGGCGGCATCGGCAACAGGCCGTGTTGAGCCAAAGGATGGTGAGATCAGGATCTCAAGCGAAGTCGCCGGCAAAATCGTCGAGGTGCTCGCGAAGACGAACGACCAAGTAAAGGCCGGCGATTTATTGCTGCGTCTCGATGATGCCGATTATTACACGAAGCGTACCGCTGCGGCCGCCGAGGCTGGCGTTCGTCTGCGCGAGCGCGCCGAAGAGCAGGTAACGGGACTGGCGCTCGACCGCCGGAATGCGGAAGACGCCGTCGCCCAGGCGCACCGCGATGTTTTCGCGGCGCATGAAGCATTCGACGCAGCGTATCGAGCGGCAAAGACAGACAAGGGCAGTGCGGACGCGGTTGAAACCGCTCGCAAGGATCTTGCCTCGAAGGAGGACGCCCTTGCCGATGCGAAGGCAAAGCTCGCCGAGGTCGATGCCAAGCCGGGGATGCCATTACCGCAGCGGCTCGAGTCTTCGTTGGCGCTGGCGCGCGCCGATTTGACGTCGGCCGAATTGGCCATTGAGCGTACGCGAATCCGTGCCCCGACTGACGGTACGGTTCTGAATGTGATGGGCAAGGTCGGCGAAACTGCCGTTCCGTCGCCCGACAGTGCGCTCGTCGACTTCGGCGACGTGTCGAGCCTCCGGCTCCGGGCCGAAGTCGAAGAGCGGGACGCGGCGAAGGTTCATGTTGGACAACGCGTTGTGGTCAAGGCCGATGCATTCCCAGGCAAGACATTCGATGGGACGGTGACGTCGATTTCGCAATCTCTGGCGGCACCGCGTATTGCGACGCGCGGCCCGAGGCGTCCTAACGACGTCGAGGTTGTCGAGGTCATGGTCGCGCTGGATGGCCATCCGCCTCTGTTCACGGGTATGCGCGTCGATACCTTCTTTGAACTCGATAACAATCAGGCCGCGGCCGTTTCGTCAGGCACGTCAAAGACGAACTGAACGCGGCGTCATTGACTGACATGGGCTTCGACAAAAAAGGGCGCCAACTGGCGCCCTTCTCATTTTGACGAACCGAATTTCCATCAAGCGGCTGCGGGCATCGTAGCATCGACGTGCGCGGCAAGCTTGGAATCGATACCGAGAGCGGCGGCAAGCGTAGCCAGGAATTGCGTCTCCGCCGGCGAATTGTCGGCAATAGCTATGCGCGCTGCTGTATAGAGCTGCACCGCCTCCTCCGGAGATTTGACGGAAGCAGCCAATTCCTGAACCGAGCGCGGATCATTCAGCTGTTTCGCAAGGAACGCTTCGGCTTCGCTCCCGAGGCCCGTCTGCGATAGATTTGAGATAAGCTTCTCGTGCTCATCGGGATCGATGCGTCCGTCCGCTGCGGCGGCGGCAATCATCGCCTCGATGTAATGCTGGGCCGCATCGTTCGTCACAGCCGCAGGTTCGAAGCCGGAGCCGGAAGGAGGAGCGGCGGGCGCCGTCGTCGCGCCGGTGATAAGCGGTTTACCGGCCTGATAGTTCTGCATGGCCTTGTAGGCCAAGCCACCGATCATCGCGAGCGCACCAAGTCTGACGGCACTTGCTGCGAGCGATCGTCCTGCACGCGTGCCGAGAACCAAGCCGCCAAGACCTCCAGCTGTCGCTCCCGCAGCGAAGGGGTTCTCGCGTAAAACACCTTTCAGCTGTTCAAGAATCTGCGCAGCCTGCGGGTCGGAGGCTGCGCGAGCCAATGCGTCCGAGGCTCCGGTCGCTTCTCCAATACGCGATGCACCCTCGTTAGCGCCTTGCGTCGCCTGAGTGAAAATTTTGCCGAGCATGTCCGTAATGCTTCCGCCATCCGTGATGGTGCCACCCGCCTGATTGAGCCTGTCCTTGAGTTGAGCGAAGATATCTCCGAGATCGGGGTTGGATTGCGTAGCCGTTGTATTAGGCCCGATAGGGAGAGATCCGCTCTTGGACGGTGGGCCATCGGTCGAAGATCGCTGGGCGAATTGGCGAGCGAGATCGCCGAGGATGTCACCTAGGGACGCGCCGGGAGCGCCCTGGCCGGCAGGCTGCGCACTGTCCGGCGATTGCCCCCGCGGGTGCGAAAGGCTGTTGCTGATTTCATTGATGAGATCGCTTAGTCCACCACCGCTTCCTGCACCGGAGGAAGATCGGGGCGGCGCAGCACCGCGAACAATGTTTTCCAAAATGGATTTAGCGTCGAGCATGGCGGGGGGTTCCTTCCGTTACGACCGCTGCAAGGAAGGTAGTGACGCGCCATGTCACGCACAATCGGTCGCGGAAGTGTCCTTTCCGAATTTATTCCGCGGCGAGGGGCAGCGGGTTCGGCCTAGGGACTCCGGTCCCCGCGGGAGGCGGCGCGGTCTCCGGTTCGTCGCGAGGTCCGACAAATCGGCCGAAGATGCGCTGCATCAGCCATCCGAAGTCGTCCATAACGGTGAAGAACGACGGCACAAAGATCAGCGAAAGCAGGGTCGATACCAGAAGCCCGCCGATAACAGCGATCGCCATCGGCGCTCGAAATTCGCCGCCATCACCGAGCGCGAATGCGCTGGGAAGCATGCCGGCCGCCATCGCAAGCGTCGTCATAATGATCGGTCGCGCCCGTTTGCGACCCGCATCAACAATTGCCTCGCGGCGCTCGATGCCATTGGCGATTTCTTCAATGGCAAAATCAACGAGCATGATCGCGTTTTTCGTTACGATGCCCATCAACATCAAGAGACCGATATAAACGGGCATGCTGATCGAATTGTCCGTAACGAGCAGGCTCAATGCCACGCCGCCAAATGACAACGGCAACGATAGAAGAATGGTGACCGGCTGGAACACGCTGCCGAAAAGCAGGATCAACAATCCGAGGACGATGAGGATGCCCGTCCCCATCGCAGTGATGAAGCCATTGGCAACCTCATCCTGAACTTCGGCGTCACCGGACGGTTGCAGCGTGACGGTCGCAGGAAGGTTCTGGTCTTCTATGACTTTGAGGAAACGCGCGCGCGCCACGCTCAATGGCATGCCGCGATCAAGATCGACGCCGACGACGGCACGCCGCAGCCGGTCGAACCGCTCGATGGAAGCGGGCCCGCGTCCGAATTCGACCGCTGCGACGGCGGTCAGTGGGATGGCTTTACCTGCCATGTTCGTGACGCGCAGTTGCTCAAGCCGCTTAAGATCGGTGCGCGTCGCTTCGTCAAGCTGCACGCGAATTGGAACCTGACGATCACCGACAGTATATTTTGCAAGGTTGAAATCTGCATCTCCGATTGTTGCAACACGAATGGTTTCTGAAATTTTTTCCGGTGCGACGCCGAGGCGCGCCGCTTCATCAAGGCGAGGCACGATGTGAATCTCGGGGCGATCGGTTGATCCAGTCGCGGCAACGTTTCTGAAACCAGGGACCAATCGCAAAGCGCCTTCCACTTTGCCGATGGCGCGATTGAGATCCTCGCCATTGCGCGACAGCATCGAGAATGACAATTCGCGCTCGCCGCGCTCGTTGATATACCAGGCCCGGCTATCCGGAACATTCGCGAGCTTCGCAGCAATGATTGTCTTCAACTGCGTTTGAGTTAGCTTGCGCTGCGTCTTCGGTACGAGCTTCACAAAGAGCGAGGCACGCCGCACGTCGAGCTGACCGGTGGGGCTGGTGCCGCCCAGAACGAACACCTGTTCAACCTCTGGAATGGTCCGCAGAATGCGCACCATATGGTCGGTCTTGGCGCTGGTTTCATCGAGTTGCGTACCCGGAGGCAGCTCCACGGCTACGACGACGCGAGATGTATCTTCTGCAGGCAAAAATCCCGTCGGCAGCAACGTCGTCGCATAAATCGAGCCCGAAAATAGCAGGATGCCCGTAACGAGCGTCAGATAGCGCCAGCGAAGCGTCGCCGTGAGAAAGCGGGTGTAGAAGCGCATGAGAGCGCCATCTGAATGTGGCTTCTCGGGAACCGGCCGCATCAAATAGGCCGCCATCATCGGCGTGATGAGACGGGCCACCAGCAACGAAAAGAGCACCGCCACGGCGACCGTCATGCCGAACTGCCGGAAGTATTGGCCGGCGATGCCGCCCATGAAGGATACCGGCGCAAAAATCGCGACGATCGTCAGCGTAATGGCAATGACCGCGAGCCCGATCTCGTCGGCGGCCTCAAGGGAGGCGCGATAAGGCGATTTCCCCATGTGCATGTGGCGCACGATGTTTTCGATTTCGACGATCGCATCGTCGACGAGAATGCCCGTCGCCAACGTGATGCCGAGCAGGCTGACGAGGTTCAGCGAGAACCCCATCGCGCTGATGGCCCAGAACGTCGGAATGGCGGCAAGCGGCAAGGCAACCGCCGATATGATCGTGGCGCGAGCGTTTCGCAAAAAGAGAAATACGACGAGGACCGCAAGCACGGCGCCCTCTATGAGCGCTTCCATCGCGGCAACGTAGTTGCCCCGAGTATAGGAGACCGCATCGTCGATCTTGGTAAGTTTTACGTCCGGGTAGGCGGTCTGCAGCTGCTTCAAGGTCGCGTTTACGGCATCCGAAACAGAAAGCTCGCTCGTGCCTTTGGTGCGAAAGATCGAGAACGAGACGACGGGTTGCCCATTGAGCCGGCCGAACGAGCGCTGCTCGCTGGCATCATCGATAACCCGGCCGAGATCCTTGAGACGAACTTCACGGCCGCCCGAAAGAATGATTCTCGCATCCGCAAGTTCCGCAACGCGCCGCGCGCCGGCCAACGTGCGGATAGCCTGTTCCTGGCTGCCGACCTCACCACGGCCAGAACCGAGGTCGACGTTGGTCGCGGCCACCTGCTTGTTGACGTCGGCAGCACTGATGCCATACGCCAACAGTTTATCAGGATCGAGGTTGACGCGAATCTCTCGATCGACCCCGCCGTAGCGCTCCACGCGGCCGACGCCCTTTGTCGCCTGAAGCTGGCGCTTGATGACGTCGTCGACATGCCACGACAACTCTTCGAGGGTCATCCCCGGAGATGTTGCAGCATAGGTCAGTATCGGTTGGCCCTCGACGTCGATGCGCTCGATGACCGGCTCGTCGATGCTGCGGGGAAGATCACCGCGAACCTTCGCAATGGCATCTTTGACGTCGTTTAGAGCTCGATCCGTATTGGTTTCGAGCCGGAATTCGATCATCGTCGTCGATGTTCCGTCCGTCAGCGTCGAGGTGATGTGCTTGACGCCGGTTATATTCGCGACGGAGTCTTCAACGATCTTGGTGACTTGCGTTTCGAGTTCGGCCGGCGTGGCGCCCGATTGCGTAATGACGATCGACACGAGAGGAATGTCGATATTCGGAAAACGCGTCACCGGCAGTTGCATGAAGCTCAAGGTGCCAAGCAGCATCAGCACCGCGAACAGCACGATGGCAGGTACGGGACGCCGGATCGACCAGGCCGAGACGTTGATGCGCATTACCTCGCCTCGCTCAGCGTTGTCTCCGGCATGATCGGACGCACGACATCGCCGTCTCTAAGAAATGTCCCGGCGCGCGCGACGACATTATCACCGTCGCTAACGCCATTTTTGATCTCGATGAGATCGCCGCTGATCAATCCGACGGTCACGCTATGCTTCTCGACCGTGTTGTTTTTTACGACCTGCACGGATGTCGCGCCGTGGTCGAACGTTACGGCCGATGATGGAACGGCGAGCCCGCGACTACGTGCGGTCTCGATATACCCATGCGCGTACGTGCCGATGCGTAGCTGCGGCTTCGATCCGAGGAAGATCTTTACTTTGCCTAGGCGCGTGGACTTATCGACCTCGGGAGATATCAGACGCACTCGGCCTTCGAAGTCGCCGACTTGAGGAACCGTGACGATGGCTTTCTGACCGACTTTGACGTTTTTCAATTCCGTCTCGACGATTTCAGCGTCGAGCTCGATCTCGCCATTCTGAATGATGCGGAACATCGGTTCGCCGACCGACGAAGCAAGACCGCCAATGCGTGCCGTCCGCTGGCTGATGACGCCGTCTTGCGGAGCCGTGACATCCGTATTGCTTCGCCGCCATTCAAGCTCGCGGCCTTGAGCTTCGACCTGAGCTTTTTCCGCGTTCGCGGCGGTTAGTCCGTCTCTCGCCGCGACGAGTTGGGCGGCCGTCGTATGAGCGGCGCTCTCCCGTTGATCGTATGTCGACCCGGAGAGATAGCCGGACTTTTTAAGCGGCTCGGCCCGTTCGAGCTGGGCCGCGGCCTCTTTCGCTTGAGCTTCAGCTTGAACGATCTGGCTTTTCGCCTGTGCGATCGCTGCATCTGAGTGCGCCAGGTTTGCTTTGTTCTGCGCGATTTGCGCGTCGATTTGTTCGGAGACGAGACGCGCGAGGACCTGTCCTTTCTTTACATGATCGCCCTCATCGGCAAACAGTTGGAGCACGCGCAGGCCTTCGATTTCGGGAGAGACGAGGATCTCCTCCCGCGGAATCAACGATCCCGACACGACAGCAGTTTGGACGAAGTCCTGCTTTCTGGCCTTGGCAACGGTGATCGCGGGAGCAGCAACTGGTTTTGCTGCTTCCAATCGTTCGGCCTGAATAGCGGCCGTGTGCTTTTTCTGAACGTAGATGTAGCCACCGGCGGCAACGGCGCCGACGAACGCGAGCGCGGCGAGGGTCTTTCCGATTGTCATCGGCGTGCCTCGGTGACTGATACTTTCTCGGGCAACTTCGTTTTCTCAGTGGGGTTGAGCAACGCGCCGACCATCTCGATCACCACGGGGAGAACCGCGCGCATGTTTGCTTGAGGTTCGATAACGCGCCGCCAGAACATTCCGTCGCCCAATACGCTGAAGACTTTTGCAAGCGTCGGAATGTCGATGCGGGGAGCGATACGGCCCTCATCTTTGAGGCGCTGAAAAAGCGCCTCGAAACTATCGAAGCAGTATTTATCGACGCTCATGAAAATCTCAGCGATCCGAGGATTGCGCGTAGACTCGATCCCCATCTCGATCACGAATCGCTGCTTCTCCGCGGACTCATCGACCAAGTAGTGTTCGCCAATCGCAGCTAGCGCCTCGAGGAAGTCAGGCGCATCTGCAAGTTTCGTGAACTTCTCTGCGAACTCCGCTCGGTCCCGCTCGCAAAGTCCGGCGATCAGGGCTTCCTTGCTGTCGAAGTAGATGTAGAGCGCGCCAGGACTGACGCAGGCTTCGCGACAGATGGATTGCATCGTCGTCGCGTGAAAGCCGCCCCGAGCGAAACAGGTCAGCGCCGCGTCGAGGATGTGCTCGCGGCGTGCGCGCTGCGTATCGGGTTTGAGCTTCGGCATTCGCCGCGAACCTCGAGCGAGGGGAAAATTAAAAGAATATCGGTTCTGTTTGTCGGATGATTGCGGTGGCGTCAAGGCGAATGATTGTTCGTTTTGAATCAAAAGGCAGGTCTATGCGGCTCTCGGGAACCGTGCAGCTGGGATATAATTATTTGATATTGTGTATTTTTTCCGATTAGTGGGCCTCGGCAACACAAAGCGGCGTTAGAAGTATTGGCCCCGCGCCGACAATTCTCGAAGTCGCCGTTTGTAGCCAACTGCCCTCGTGGCCGGCACAGCAGTTCAACCTGACGGGCCTAGAATTGGAAGAGCACATTGAGGGTACCGTAGGGCGAAACGTCGACAGCGTCCCATCGATCGACACGGCCGGACAGGCCACCTGCGAGAGAGACTTCGCCCCCTGTCCATTCGTACCGCACGAAGGCGCCCGCCCG
>JAICLG010000277.1 GCA_025927515.1 Hyphomicrobium sp. | reverse complement strand
CTGCGCGTCAATCCGATCTCGGCGATATTGCCGGGCGTGACGCGCAAGATCATGGACTTCAACACCGGCAAGCAGAACAATTCGTTCGAATTGCCGGCGAACAACTCGGCTGCAGCCTCGAATTCCGCAGGATGCCGTTGAATGCCGGCTCAGGATCGCGCTGGGACGCCGGTTCTGCGTGTCAATCCGATCTCGGTGCTGCTCCGGGGTGTGACGCGCAGGATCATGGACTTCAACACCGGCAAGCAGAACAATCCGGTTGAATTGCCGCCGAACCGAGGCGGCTACATTCCGCTCCTGAGCCAAAGCATCATGAACGGCTTCACCTTGGGCCTATTGTGACTGAGCGGAGCAATGCGACCAGATCGCTCTGTCGGTGCGTATCCGTCTTGGCAAAAACCGCCTTCAGTTGACTGCGCAGTGTGCTTTGGGCGAGGCCAACTTCGTTCGCGATGTCTTCAATTGCATGACCGGCACCCAAGCGTGATGCTAGCCGAGCCTCGGCGGTAGTTAGCTGGAAGGCGATGCGCAGCGTTGTTTCGGGTATGCGTGTCCTCGCGCCAACTTCGACAAGGATCGCAATTGCTTTGCAGTCGGCGAAAATGTTGGATGCGAACGCCGAAGGCTTGATGAGATAGGCCAGCAACGGATACGGCCCGTCCCTCAATGCGACCGGAGACGACAGGGCCGCATCGGAGCGATCCCAGATCAACTGGTGCAATGCACGATCGAATCGATCCGTTGCTTTGCGATCCCGCGCGGTAAGCCTTCGATTGACGATACGGATTTCACCATTCAGCACTCGCTCGGCTGCGCCGTTCATCTGAAACACCTCGCCAAGGCCGTTTATCAGAAGCGCTGCCGAGCCACTCCTGTCGAGCGTTTCCAAGGTCGCTGCGGCAGATGTGAGGCCTACCGCCTTTGCCAGCACGGCGCCGGCCGTCAATCTATCGGACACTTGCTGCAGCTTTTGTTTTTCCGATAGCGAGAAGGGTCCTTGTGCAATCGTCCTCTGGATAGAGAGACACCAAACGTCTCCACCGAAGGCAATTCGCACTCCAGCGAACCATCGCAATCCGAACGGCGCCAGGAATTCCTGATAGTACGGATGACGATTGATGTAATTGACGTCGAAAAAATCGAGATCGTCGATTACGCCGCGTTTCATCATCAACGACATGCCCTTGAATCGTTCATCCCGTTCATGCCAGCGGTGTCGAAAGTAAGTTTCGGTGACCTCTCGGAGGCGATCCGACATTGGTGTGTCGGGGATTCGCGCGCCCGTTACGGGCAAGAGAATCGCTCCAGCGCTCTCGGTGACACACTCCGCAACGTGAACGGCGTCGGCCCATCCTGCCGGATTGAATGCGGCGTCCGCGAAGGCGCGCTCCAATCTGTCAAGCTGCCAGGCTCCTGTCGCCATCAATCGTAGTCCCAAACCGCAATAAAAAAATCAATCGCGAGGAGTTTACCCCATTTGGGGGATGCGACAATCTTTCACTTCGCGGAAATTTCCTGAAGCCGCAAATGGCGTTAAGGGCTGGGCCAGCTCGTATTTTGTTGCATTGCGGAGGCAGGAAAGATGAAAAAGTTAATATTGATTTCGAGCATTCTAGGTCTGGTTCCCGCCCTCCCAACCCCGTCGCAAGCGGAGACCATCACGGCCAGCGGACCATTCGAATTTCTCGATAACCGGTCAGCAAATGATGCGGGCATAGCGACAGGCGTCATTCTCCAGTTTGGCGTCCAGCACGTGACGCCCTCCGGCGCCAATGGAACCACGGGAATCGCTACCAATCCTAATAACCAAAACCAACGTCAGCTCATGCCAGAGAACTTTACGACCAATCCCAATTTTTTTACTGCTGGGGTAAGGCCGACCCCAAACGCTGCCGGAACCTATTCTGCACCGGCTTGGAACTTTGCGTTTACCAACGGGTCCGACGGATTGAATGTTTTCAATACCAACAATGGGCTTCCACCCCCGAATGGGATTCCGAAGGGGATTTCGAATCTCACGCCGATCCCATTCGTGAACAACGTCACCTACGCCTACAGCGCTTCAGGCGCACTTCCGACGGTGAACTGGACAAACACGCAATCTAGTCTGGACGCGATCGCCATTCGCATCAGAGACAACGGGGTCAACGCCGGCTCGGGTATAGCGGATCTCGTTTACACCCAATATTTCGCGCCCACGACGACCAGCGTCTCGCTTTCGACCCAACCAGGTTTAGCGCTCACAGCGGGGCACGAGTATTCGATTGAGATCGATCAGCTCCAAACCCGCGGCAATCAAGTGTTCGGGCAGGGCTTCAACACCGCGAGCCAGATTTTCCCGGCGACGCTCAATCAGTCACGCTCGTTTTTTGACTTCACCTATAGTCCGACGGCTGCACCTGGGGGCGTGAACGCTCCCCTTTATCTGCCGACCGCGAGCCTTCAGCCCAATGGGGTCCCTTCCTACAGTTTCGACATTGCCACAAAGGCCGGACAGACATATTTCATCGATCCCGCATATGCCAGCGGCTATGTCTTCGCGACTCGCGCGGGAGATCCAAACTTCGCCTCCGTCCTGTTGCCGGAATTGTCGGGAACGCCGAACTATACGATCGTGCTTCCGGATGGACGGACCTTCACCGTCATCGGCGGGCAGCTCTTCGATTTCACGCAGTACTTCGGCGACGGCGTATCGACCTTCACTGTGAAGGGCATCACCGAGCTGACGAATCTCGACCCCGGCGATCCGCTGGCTTTTGCCGCCGGATTGAGCTTCGTGCGCGATGGTGAGTTCACGGGGACGATGGACCCCATACTCGCCGGCGTCCCCGAGCCGTCGACATGGGCGATGATGTTGCTGGGCTTCTGCGGTCTCGGCTACCTGGCCCGCCGACGTCGCAAACGGGGTTCAGCGCTCATTGCGGCCTAATGCGTTGCGCATCTGGACGAGATTATGAGCGCTGCCGTCAACGCCGCAATGCCGGCACCACCAGGAACGGCAGCATGCCGAGCGCGACGTTGATGAGTGAAAACACGATCAGCGGGTTGTAGCTGTGGGTGAAATCGTGCAGCAGGCCTCCGCTCCATGAGCCGAGCGCAGATCCCAGTCCACTGCCGATTGAAATCGTCCCGAAGATGGTGCCGACGCGCTCGCCGCGGAAAATCTTGATCGCCGTGGCCGTGATCAGGGGGCCGCGTGAGCCGATCATGCTGCCGAAGGTGATGACGAAGGCCGAAAGCAGCCAGTAGTTCGGATAGTATTGCAGGAGCCAGAGCAGGATGATGCCGACGATCGAGATCGCGTAGGAGATCAGCACCGAGGGCCGGCGGCCGATAAGGCCGTCCAGCGTCGAGACGCCGACCATGCCGAACAGCAACACGACGCCGGAGAAGCCCCATGCGGTCGCGGCCTGCAGCGGCGGGAAACCGGCGTCAATGAGATAAGCCACGATCTGCGCCGACAGCGCATACATCGCAACCGCGGTGAAGAAGAAGGTCGAGAACAACGCCCAGAACGCGTGGTGGCGGATGGCGGTGAGCAGTGTCCAGCCTTCGTCGACGAAGTCGGTGTCGACCTTTTTCATGACATGTGGCGCACCGGCGGCAAGGCGCCGCCACGGCAGCAGCACGACCGGCAACAGGATCACGAGCACGACGACGCCGAACAACTGATACGTGCCGCGCCAGCCGACATGGTCGATCAGGAGCTGCGACGTGGGCAGGAGCAGCAGCACGCCGCCGCCCATCGCGGAATAGACCACGGCCATGGCGGTCGGAAGCCGCGGTCCGAACCAGCGGCCGAGCAGGATCGAGTTCGGAACATTGCCGATCAGGGCTGCGCCGAAGCCGACGCAAAGGCCGATCGAAAGCTGAAATTGCCAGAGGTGCCGGGCGTAGGCCGCGATCACGAACGCGGCGCCCAGGAGGAAGATTCCGAGCGAATAGACTGCGCGCGGCCCGGAGCGGTCGAACACGCGGCCGACCACCGGCGCCGTCAATCCGCTGGCAAGCCAGGTCAGAGAATAGACCGACACCACCTGGGCGCGGTCCCAGCCGAAGGCTT
>JAICLG010000261.1 GCA_025927515.1 Hyphomicrobium sp. | reverse complement strand
CGCCGCCAATAATAATGAAGATGCTTGCGGAGCGGCACCAACTTCAGCGCCCATCGGCCGGCAACATCCGAAGCAACTGATAACTTCTCTCGCAAATCGCGACGAACCATTTCACGCCTTGTGCCAGACCACTGACTTGCCGCTTTACGCACTTTAGAGCTACTCGAAAAGGCGTTCTACCTTTGCCACTGAGGATTTAGCTCTCAGTCCCGCAACAATGTGGTTCAAATGCACCAAATCGAACACCTCGAGCTCGATGTGCATAACGGTGAAGTCAGCTGCTCGTTTCGCCATCCTAATGTTATCAATATTGCCGCCCGTTTCACCAATAATTTTAGCAATTTCGGCCAGGGATCCGGGTGCGTTGACGGCTGTTACGCTGATTCGCGCCGGAAAACGCTGCGGATGCTCGGGATCCACGTCCCAGGTCGCGTCGATCCAGTGAGCCTCCTCGTATTCTTTTAGCCGTGGCGAGTGGATCTGGAACACGCGAATTCCCTCACCCGGCGCCATGACTCCAACGATCCGGTCCCCTGGGACTGCGCCGCCGGGCTCGAAACGAACGGGCAGCTCCTGGCTCGGGCCGCCGATCGATATCGCCGTCGTGTTGTCGATTTCCGATGAGCGGAACTTGAGGCTCTGTACCTTCTCGATATTGAACCAACCATCCTGCGCCTGGGCCCGGCCGAACCGGCGGGTGGGCTGATATCCTTCCTTTGCGGGAGCGGCTTCCACCTGCGGTACGATCGCCGCAAGCACATCAGGGAGCGCAAGGTCGTTGCGCCCGACGGCCGCCAGCATCTCGTCAGCCGTCTTGAATCCGACCTTGGTTGCGGCGGCTCTTACCTTCTCCTCGGAGTAATCGACCTCGATACCCGCCAGCGTCGAGCTGACAAGCTGTCTGCCTAACTCGATGAAACGTTTACGTTCGGCTTCGCGTGCCGCACGCCGTATCGCTGCACGGGCGCGGCCGGTGACGGCAAACGCCTCCCAGGCTGCGGAACGGACATGGTTCTTCGATGTTTCGATCACCACCTCGTCGCCATTGCGAAGATGCGTATCGATGGGCACGTGCCGACCATTGATGTAGGCGGCGATCGCTTCATTGCCGATATCGGTATGGACGGCATAGGCGAAATCGAGCGGCGTCGCACCGCGCGGCAGCGCAATGAGGCGGCCTTTCGGAGTGAAGCAGAAAACCTGGTCGTGGAACAATTCGAGCTTGGTGTGCTCAAGAAATTCTTCCGGGTTCGCGGCTTCGAGCAGCGATGAGATCATTGCCCTCAGGCGACCGTAGGGACTGTCGTCGGCGCCCTCGACGTCGTGACCGTTCGTCGCCTGATATTGCTGATCTTTATAGAGAGCGTGCGCAGCGATGCCGAATTCGGCCGTGTGCTGCATTTCGTGGGTACGAATTTGCAACTCGACGCGCTGATGGCGCGGTCCATAGACGGTCGTATGCACCGATTGATAATTGTTGCGCTTGGGCGCCGAAATGTAATCCTTGAAGCGGCCTGGAACCGTGCCCCACGTCGTGTGCACGATACCGAGCACCCGGTAGCAGTCCTCGATCGAGTCGACGATCACCCGGAAGCCGTAGATGTCCGAGAGTTGTTCGAGACTGATCTGCTTGTTTTCCATCTTGCGCCAGATGGCGTAGGGCTTTTTTTCGCGGCCCGTGGTCTCGGCGGCGATGCCAGCATCGGCGCACTTTCTTGCGATCGCCTGGCGAATTTCCTCGACGAGGCCGCGATTGTGCTTGCGCATCTCGATCAGCCGGTCGGTGACTGCCTCATAGGCTTCCGGATACAGCCAGCGAAATGCGAGATCCTCGAGTTCCTCGCGGAGCGCTTGCATCCCCATCATGCCCGCGAGCGGCGCGTAGATGTCGAGCGTCTCTTCCGAGTTGCGCTGCCGGCTCTCGGGCTTCATGTGCTCGAGGGTGCGCATGTTGTGAAGGCGATCCGCGAGCTTCACGAGCAGCACGCGGATGTCGGTCGATATCGCTATGAGAAGTTTGCGGAAATTCTCGGCCTGCTCGGCCCGCTTGGAAACGAGATCGAGCCGTTTGATCTTGGTCAGACCATCGACCAGGCTACCGATCTCGGGGCCGAACATCTGATCGATTTCGGTCCGCGTCGCGTCGGTATCCTCAATGACGTCGTGCAGCAGCGCGGTCGCAATGGTCGCGTCGTCGAGCTTCAACTCGGTGAGGATCGCGGCGACTTCGAGCGGATGAGAAAAATAGGGCGCACCCGACGCGCGCTTTTGATTGCCGTGCGCCTTCATCGCGTAGACGTAGGCGCGATTGAGCAGTGCCTCGTCGGCCTTCGGATCGTACTTGAGAACCCGCTCAACGAGTTCGTATTGCCGCATCATGACCCGCCGCACTCCTTCCAGGCGCAAGCGTAACCGAAGATGCGGAGCAGATTAAAGTGACTCGATATTCGGCGATGCGACGGAATTAGGCCCGCCGCCATCCTCAGCGTGAACGATCGCGCGGGTCGCGATCACGTTCGCGCTCACGCGGGCCTGCACCGGATCCGATGTTGGCGGAAGGCTCCAGCGGCGTCATGCTTTCGAGGCCGCGCAGAAGCTGCTCTTCCGTCATGACATCGACCTGTGTGTCGGTCGAGAGATCGTCGCGGCCAAGCGTGGGCGCACGCCGGTCCGGCGGAAGCAGAGGCGCTGCAACAGCCTCCGGCTCGTCGACCTCGGTGTTCTTTTGGATCGACGAGATCAACGTCTCGCGCATGTCATCCGGCGACAGGGTGCGTTCGGCAATCTCGCGGAGAGCGATCACCGGGTTCTTATCGTCGTCGGGTGCAATCGTAATGGCGCTGCCGTTCGTGATAGCGCGGGCGCGATGCGCAGCCAGAAGTACAAGCTCGAAACGATTAGGAATTTTGTCGACGCAATCTTCGACGGTAACGCGAGCCATGAGGGCTGACCTTCCCTTGGTTAACTATCGGCTGCTCAATTGGATTAGGGCGCAAACAATCTTCAGGACCGCTTCTCAGCGCCAGCCCCAGTTCTTTCGCATGTTAAACGATGAAATGCAAGTTTTAGTGCCTATCGTTTATATGCATTGCAGTATTGAAGCATACTTCCGTCTACAGAGTTTAAGTCAGACAGAAGACAGACTATTTGTCACAATTGTTGATACCGAGATGCATCTGTTATCCGTTAATGCGCAGCGCTCTACGCCGTAGAAGCTTTGCCCTGCCATCCCAGCTTATCGAGATGCTTGTCGTACTAAGGGGAGCTCTTCTTCTCGCGACTGTCTCAGCACGATTTTTGGACGTCGTTTAGTAGATAAAGGGCTATGAGGAACGTAGCCATGCATTTTTATCCAACCGAACGAATTGCGCTGTTCATCGATGGCGCCAATCTCTATGCGACGGCAAAATCTCTCGGGTTTGATATCGACTATAAGCGTCTGCTGGGTCTTTTCCGGCAGAAAGGTCATCTCATCCGAGCGCTATACTACACCGCGCTCGCCGAGGAGCAGGAATACTCCTCGATCAGACCCCTCATCGACTGGCTCGATTACAACGGTTTCTCGATGGTGACGAAGCCGACGAAAGAGTTCACCGACGCGACCGGCCGTCGCAAGGTCAAGGGTAACATGGACATCGAGCTTACCGTCGATGCCATGCGGCTCGCCGACAATCTCGACCACATCGTGATCTTCTCAGGCGACGGAGACTTCCGCAGCCTCGTCGCAGCTCTGCAGCAAAAGGGCAAACGCGTCAGCGTCATTTCCACCCTGCAGACTCAGCCGCCGATGGTCGCGGATGAATTGCGCCGGCAGGCCGATCAGTTCATCGACCTTGCGGACCTCGAGGATCAGATCGGGCGCAGCCAGAACGCTCGCGCTCCCCGTGAAAGTGGACGCAGCTATCAAGGACAGAGCCGCGGACAGGTTCAATCGCCGCGCGACTCGACGTATTTCGGTGATGACGACCTCGCCGAAGAAGAGGTCTAAGCGACCTCCCTTCGGAAGGCCATCGATCCATGACAGCCGAGCCGGCGGGTGAAGTTTTCGGCCCTGAGGCTCCTATCAAGTGTCAGCGCTGCCCGCGTCTCGTCGCCTATCGCGCGGAGAACGAAGCCAAAGAGCCGACATGGTTCAACGGCGCAGTACCATCCTTCGGCAATGAGAATGCACGGCTTCTCATCGTCGGGCTCGCACCCGGACGCAATGGCGCCAACCGCACGGGCCGTCCCTTTACCGGAGACTATGCCGGGGATCTTCTGTACAAGACGCTTCTCACTTACCGCTTTGCCCGAGGCACCTATCAAGCGCGCCCCGATGACGGATTGCAGCTTGTAGACTGCATGATCACAAACGCGG
>JAICLG010000361.1 GCA_025927515.1 Hyphomicrobium sp. | reverse complement strand
CTATCCACTCGCCGCGTGAGCGCGGATGGACCAGACTGGGCGCGTCTTTTTCGCATCGCCTGCTCGCTGATACGTCAGGTCAACTCCGAACAGCTCATCGTTGATTCATGGTCGTTCGGCGGCGGCACGGCGATGATGCTGCAAATTGGTCATCGCGAGAGCCACGACGTCGATATCTTCCTGCCTGATGCGCAGCTCCTGCCCTTTCTCGATCCCAAACTGCATGATTTCGAGTTCGAGATCAGGCCTTCCGACTACGGCGGCGACGGCACAGGTTTCCTCAAACTGGCTTTCGAGGGCATCGGCGAGATCGACTTTATCGTGGCTCACGCCGTTACGGACATCGCAACGACGACGCAGAAGATCGAGGGCGAGGAAGTCGAGCTGGAAACGGTTGCCGAGATCATTGCCAAGAAGATCCACTACCGCGGCGCGACCATCAAGCCGCGTGACATTTTTGACATTGCAGCGGCGGCGCGCCGCGATCGCGATTCCATCATCAGCGCGTTGAAGCACCACAAGGATGACGTCGCCAAGACGCTGAGCGCGATCGAACGATTGAAACCGGACTTCGTCAATGCGACCATCGCGGAGCTCGCGATCAGGAACTCATTCAAACCGATCATCGGTACGGCCCTCGTTGAGGCGACCGAACTCCTTAAATCGATTTGATACATTCCGATCGGCATGCGAGCAAAATCTTCCGAGACAAGCGCCGTTCTATCGTCAGGAACTAGGCTTGCGGAAACAGCACTTCTTCCCGCGTCTTGGTCTGCGCGTCATAGATCCGGATCTGAAGCATGGGAAAACGCTTCTTCAGCTCTTCCGCGCCCGTTTTGGCCCCATCCCTTGTCGCAAATTCGGCCTTGAGTCGACCGTCGACTTCAAGCGCATAACCTGAAGCCGGCAATTCGTGGGCGGTCGCAATCATTGTATTCCCTTTGTGCCGTGAGAAGGTAACGACGACTGCTTAGCGTGAGTCGCATAGAAGGCGCCAGTTCACACCGATGTTGATTTAGCTCTTAGATGCCGACGCTCTGAGTCGCCGGATGAGGGGCGCATTCATGGATGTGCGTTTGCATCATCCGAACAGTTGGTCGGGGCGCCGCCGGCCCTGATGCACCCACGAAACAACCATGGCGCCACGTAGCTGCCCGCCCACATCCCGCGCCCCGAACGGTCTGCATCGCGCTGGGCGGAGTTGTACTTCCCTTTCGAATATTGCGGCCAATCCAGCGCCAGGCCATTACGAACAAGCCAGTCCCCGAGATCCGCACCGGCGACGGAACAGGTTGCTACAGTCCGCCCATATTGATCTTCTGAGACCGGCGTACAATTGACCGGCCGCCGCGCGATGAAGGCGTCGAGATCATTCGCCGCCTTCGCGCCACAGCGATACAGATTGCTGTCCGCACCTCGGCATAGCTGGCTGCTCTCCGGGGCATCAACGCCCCAGAGCCGGATGCGTGTCCCATGAATTTCCAGCGTATCGCCGTCGATGATGCTGGCTTGGCCAATGAGATCATTTGCGAAGGCCGTGCAGGACCCCAATAGAAACATCAGTAAGACGAGAGATCGATGCATGCTTATGACCTTGGCACCTGTGGTTATCGCAAATTGCGTGGATTGAATTTCGGCCAGTTCTGAAGCGGCTTGAGCGACGGCAGATTCTCGGGTCGCTCGGGATAATGAAACTCGGTCCCGCGCAGCCAGCGCCCCTCGAACCGGTCCCAGAACAGGATCGCATCCATCTGCCAAGCGAACTCATAGACGCGCCAGACGCCGGCATCCTCGATCACCTCGCCGGTCGCATTGAATGGCAGGCTGGTGAGCTTGCAGAGCGCGTCAATTTCATCCCAATGCTCGCGAATGTAGCGATCCTCGAGGGCAACATGGTACGGCCGGTCAGCACGCCAGCGCGACGCGCCACCGCGTTGATAAAATCCCTGTCGTTGCATCAGAAATTCGGGAATGCGCGCGATCGCCTTGCCGATCCGGCGCGCTTCGTCCGAGGAAAGCTTGCTGACACCGAAGCTGTAGCGTTGCGTGTCGTCGCGGCAATAGAGCCACGCAAGGGTCACGCCGTTGGCGTCCTTGACCACGTAGCACTCGGAATTCTCCCGGACCAGGGTCCAGGGTGGCTTGAAACGACGGCTTGACTCCATGAGAACAAAATAAGAACATAAGCTGCCGATGGTCAACCTGGAACAACGCGATGTCCTCGGTCTCCCAGCCGAAAGAACAAGACGATGGGCTGGAGGCCTCGGTGGACCAGGCAATCGCCGCTTGCGACGGCGACACGCGAGCGGCTGTTCGTGCGCTGATTGTCGCGAACCATTTCCTGGAATCCGAGATAGCGGAGCTGAAGAAGGCCGTATCGCATGCGTACACGCGCGGCCGCTTTCGGACCTACAACGGATAGATGCAAGGCGGAGTGAAATCGTGTCGAAACATCAGGACAAATGTTCGTTTATAACCGATGACCAGGCCGAGCACATGGGCGCCGACATGGCGAT
>JAICLG010000288.1 GCA_025927515.1 Hyphomicrobium sp. | reverse complement strand
TCGATCAATCGCGAGCTTCGACGCTCGCTCGCCCTTGGAAATCAGGTAGGTGATCGCACATTTCGCACAGACTTGGACGTCTCCATCATCAGCATGAATTTCCAGAAAATTGTCGACGGAGCTTACAAAACCGACGCCCGCAGATACCTTCTTACATGCAGAAACCAATCTCCCCATATCTTTCGAGAAACAATCGCAACGTTTTAGCTCTCTTACGAATTCCTTATTCCCCTGAATAAGATCGCCAAGTTCAAATTTGAGGTCCGTCAACCTAGAAATATCGTCCTTCAACTTCGACCCGATCGGCAGGTTCGCCTCGGCGCTTGCACCTGCTCCTATAATAATGACGGTATTGCCTTTAAACACTGCCCAACCCCCGCGCCTCTTCGCGCACCCGCACATCCGCAATAATTCGATCGAGCAACAGGCACGTCCGTTTCCAGAGATCGGAACCCTTCCGGTAATCCGCTGCCGCGTAGAAATCGCAGCGGCCTGCCTTGAACAGCTCGACGCATTTCGTCTCGCTTTCATCCGCTCCGTGCACGGCGATCGCGTGACCGCCGTTCTTCTTCAGAAGCGCCATCGAGGGCACGTCCGTGTCGCCGTCCCCGAAATAAATGAAATTCGAAAACGGGATCGGCCTGAGCACCTCCGGCATGTGCGCGTTGATGCTCTCAGCGAGGTCCTCAAGCCCCTTGTTGATGCGGAACAGAAACTGCGTCTTGCCGGTGTCGGATATGACGCGCTTCGGAAACGGCAGATCGTAGGCGTCGAACCAGTATTCGCTCGCAAACACGTTGGCGAAATGCGGATAGATCTTCGTGCCTTCGATGATCTCCATTAGTCCCGACGAGATGAGATAGTGCTTCACGACGATGCCGCTGTCGCCCGCGCGCTTCTTGACATAGGCATGCATCGCGTCGAACCAGTGGGCGACGCCGGGATAAAGCTCGACCTTCTTCCCCTGCGCAACGAGATCGGCACGATCGACGCGCACGCCCTTTTCTTTCGCCTTCTTGTAGAGAAGGTGCATGTAGGTGATCAGAACGTCGGCGCGCTCGGCCTTGGAAATGCGCGCACACTCGGCCCAGAACTCTTGCGGCTCGATGCCGAGCTTCGGCAGGAACGCGTATTCCTGCATCGGCTTCGGCGACAGCGTGCCGTCGAAATCGTAGACGAGCGCGATGGTTTTCTTGTCGGGCACGTGCGGCGCCGACTTACTTCCCTCCCCCCTTGCGGGGGAGGTGGCGCGAAGCGACGGTGGGGGGTGCATCGAGCCCCGATGCACATTCTCACTTCCGCCTTGGCTTGCCCCGCGCTCCGCTTTCCTGTTTGCACGCTCGACCATCGGCCGCCTCTCTCTTCCGCTCGACTTGTAGGGCGGAGGAAAGCGCGATTCGGGTGGCGCAAGAAAGTCGCGACGCTTGGACCGTTACGATTCCGCGTAAATTTCTTCGCGGACCTGCGCATAGCTGAGCACGGAAAACAGAACCGTGCCGCCGAACACATTGCCCGCAAGCGTCGGCAGGAAGAAACGGAACACGGCCGTATCGAGCCCGATGATGCCGGTCAGCACGCCGTAGAGAGCCTCGACGCTGCCCGCAACGATATGCGTGAAGCCGAACAGCGCGATCAAATACGTCAGCAGTCCGATAACGATGAACTCGACGTGCTCCGTGGTTGAGAGAATCCAGACGAGCGCCGCGATCAGCCAGCCCGCGCCGATGCCCTTGGCGAACATCTCCCACGGCGTATTGCTCATCACGTTCGTGACGATGTCCGCCAACGCGGGTGCAAATTTCGTTGGAACGATGGGAAGCCATGCCACCGCGAGCGCGAAGATCAGGCACCCGAAGATGTTGGCGGCGAGCACGATGCCCCAAAGGCGCAGCATCTTCAGAAGCCAATGCATCTGCTTGCGCGCCATGACCGGCAGCACGGCCGTCAAAACGTTTTCGGTGAAAAGCTGCTGATGCCCGAGAATGACGATCAAGAAGCCGACGGCGTAGCCGAGCTTGGCGACGATCGGCGTCCATCCCGAGGCGGGAAGCAGAGAGGCAAGCGCCGCTTCCGTCAAAAACGAAAACCCGATGGAAATCCCAGCCGCGACTCCTGACCACCAAAGCGCCGACACGGGACGGCGCAGCTCGATCTCGCCCTGAACGCGAATGATCTCATAGACGACCGCCGGGCGATGGCGCACGCCTTCGCGGACCTGCTGTTTCTCTTTGCGGCTCAGACCGGAACCGGGGGTCGGTTCTTGCGACTTGGGGTCGCCGTCCTGCGCGGTCTTGATCTCGTCCTTCGGCTCTTTGTTGCTCGCCTTCGACGACTTGTCGGCCATCAGTGTTTGCACCCAGGCCCGTGAACGTGGCCCGGTTCGCCGTGCGGGGCGCCATGATCGTGATCATGGCTGTGATCGTGGCCGCAGCCGCACGCATCTCCCTGCGCATGATGCTCATGCCCGTGATCGTGGCTGTGATCATGGCCGCAGCCGCACGCCTCGCCATGCTCGTGATGATGATGCGCTTCGGGATCGACGAGCGCGGCGCCAAGCTTGCGCTCGATCGCAATCGCCATCTCGCGCGGCGAGTCCCTGTCCTCGATCAGAAGACCCATCACCTCGGCCCCGAGACGCATATCGTCGACCGCGCCGAGATAATGCCGCCGCAGTCTGCCCTGACGGTCGAAGATCAACAGCGCCGGCGTGCCTTGAAGCTCATAAGCCTTCATCGTCTCGGGCAAGCTCTCGCCGTTCGGCTTGTCGAGCGCCACCGGGATCGTGATGCCGTTCTCATTGAGATAGGCTTCAACCAGTTCCGGCGTCTGCTCGGCAAACTTCTCGAACGGCATGTGCAGCGCCATCACCGCAACCTCGTCCTCCTCGAACGCACGCCGCAGCCGCATCGCCTGCGGCATCCCGAACTTCTGCGAACCTGGGCAGGCGAGCTGCCAGATCGCGATGACGACGACCTTGCCCTTCTCGGCTTTCAGCGTCCGCTTCTTGTCAGAATTGAGCCAGCGCTGCGCGATGATCTCGGGCGGGTGTTCGGGATTGAACATCAGAAAATCCTCAATTGGCTTTGGCCGAATATAACACCCCGCCACCGGATTCGCAGGGGTGATACCCTTCAGTCGCAATTGCCTGCTTTTTGGGGTCCAGCGGGCTCCGGGTTGCTCCGGCACGCATATTTTGCCGGAAGCGCGCATGAACTTTTGGCGCTCGTGTCATAGATGCGGAAATGCACCGGACAGCCGCGCATCACATTGTAGGCCGAGACGCATCCGCTTGGCGGCGGCAGCGGCGGACGCGACTTGGTGGCAAGCGCCGTGTTCATTCTGGTGGTCCAGCGATCCTCGACGATCAACAGTTTCGCGAGCTTGCCGCCCGCAAGCGTTTCCGGCATCTCCCGCTCCGGCGAAACGCCGAGAACGAACCGGCTCGTGGGCTCGCGAAATCCAACGAGATCGACACTGCTGCCCGGACAACTTGCGATCGCCTGCTTTAGTTGCTGCGCCGGCCAGATCTTCGTCATCGACGGCAGCACGACGCCGAGCAGCGTGATCGCGAACAGCGCCAGCGCGGCGACTCCGATTGTTGCCCAGCCTCGAAGCAATCCCTCGTGAATGAGCCGTCCGCTCCAGATGAAGAGCCCCGCGATGATCGCGATCAGCACCGCTGCCAGGATGCTGGGCGTCTGCACCATGTCGCCGTAGAGGGCGGCGAACACCGCATTCCGAAGTGTATCGTGCCCGGTCGGCCAGATGAGCAGGCCCCACTCCGGCCGTTTGCCGCCGCCTGTTTCGCCGACGACGAC
>JAICLG010000190.1 GCA_025927515.1 Hyphomicrobium sp. | reverse complement strand
GCGGCTGCACAAACGCTGTCCGCTGATCAGTCCCGTGCCGGCGAAATTGAAATCGAGATATCCGAAGATGCGCTTCGGCGTCAGCTCGGTTGCCCAACGCTCGAGATCGTCGAGATGTCCCGCTGCGTAGCAGCCGCCGACGACGGCGCCGATCGATGTTCCGGCGATGATGTCAGGGACGATGCCTGCCTTGGCGAGTGCCTTCAGGACGCCGATATGAGCCCAGCCGCGTGCTGCGCCGCCACCCAGCGCCAATCCGATCTTTACACCCGCTGTCCCCGTCATTTGGCACTCCTCACCCAGCGTGCGGGTATACGGTACGTGCTGCCCGCTTTCCGGTCCCTGGGCTTTCCTGTGAATGCTAGCGCGCGGGCCTTAAAGCCCCACTACCAATAGGTAAGCAATCGGTGAACCTGAACAAGCGAGCACCTGAAAGAGCCTCGCTTTGGGACACCTCAGCCATGTCCAAGAGGCCGTGGTAGCGCAACATGTTCAAGGGTCGTGCCATCGTCCGCACCCCAGACGATGCGCCGATAGAAGCAGGAAGTCGCTCCGGTATGACAGGCAACTCCATCGCCTTCGACCTCAGCGATGATCCAGACGACATCCTGATCGCAGTCGGTGCGCACCTCGTTCACCTTGAGGAGATTGCCGCTCTCTTCGCCTTTCTTCCAAAGCTTTGAGCGGGAGCGGCTCCAGAAATGCGCAAAACCGCTGGCGATCGTTTTGCGCAAAGCCTCCTCGTTCATGTGAGCGAACATCAGGACGTTTCCGGATTTGAGATCGGTGACGATCGCCGGCATCAACCCGTCCGCTCCGAATTTCGGAAGGAAGCTTTGAGTCTGCTCTATCGTTTCTCCGTTGCCGAGCCCCGGCGCGTTCTTGCTCACGTCTGACATGATCTTTCCGGTTTAAAGCAGGAAGCTACCCGCGGACGGCAGCCATGAAACGGTCGCGCAGCGCTGCATCGCGCTCGAACTCGCCCAGAAAGCGAAACGTCACCGTTGCGACCCGTGTTTGATGCACGCTGCGCGCCGCCATGCAGTGATGTCGCGCACTCATCATGACGGCGACGCCCTTCGCTTGCAGGCCTTCCTCGATGGCGGCCGCGATCTGGCTGGTCAATGCCTCTTGCGTTTGCAGGCGACGAGCAAAAATGTCGACGACACGCGCTATTCTTGATAGCCCGGCGACCCGCGTCGATGGCATATAAGCGACATGCGCGGTGCCGAAGAACGGCGCGATATGATGCTCGCAGTGGCTCTCGAACGAGATATCTTTCAAGAGCACCATATCGCTGTAGCCGGACGGCTCCTCGAAGCCCCCGGCAAGTTCTGCGAGCGCATCCTGCCCGTAGCCCACGAAATACTCACCGAAGGCATCAGCAACTCGCTGCGGTGTTTTCTCAAGTCCGGGGCGCGCCGGATTGTCGCCACTCCAGGCGATCAGAGTGCGAACCGCTTCCTCGGCTTCCGTGCGCGACGGGCGGCGCGGCAAAAGCGTGGCGATATTTGGTGAGAGTGGAAGATTTGTCATTGGCTCCAGTAGCCTTGCGGGATATGTGCCGAGCCTCGCATTCCGGACGGGCACGCCTTATATAGGAACACGCTATATACTACGATGCTTTGGCCGGTTCGACGACTATCGGCGCTCGGGACAAATCAGGCTTTATGGTCGAACTCGACGAAATCTATAATACCCGCATCCTGGAATTGGCTGGGGCGATCTCCCGCACCGAGCGGCTGGATCATCCGGATGCCAGGGCGACCGCGCATTCGAAGCTCTGCGGTTCGACGGTGACGATAGACCTGTCGCTTCGCGACGGACGCGTCAGCGATTTCGGACAATCGGTAAAGGCCTGCCTTCTGGGGCAGGCGTCGGCCTCGGTCATGGCCCGGGAAATCATCGGCTCGACGCCGGATGAACTGCGTACCGTTGGGCGGCAAATGCGCGCGATGTTGAAGGAAGAGGGGTCGCCGCCGACAGGCCGCTGGAGCGACCTTGGAGCGCTGGAGCCCGTTCGCAACTATAAAGCGCGACACGCCTCCACCCTCCTTGTGTTCGACGCCGTTGAAAGTGCCCTCGACGAGGTCGAGGCAAAGCGCGCCGCTACCGTGCCCGGGCAATAACCTTTACGCTCGAATTATTGCTCCGGGCCGGTTCGACCGCTGGCCCTCCCATGCCTCCGGTGGTGTTCTCGGACGATTGATTGCGTCGCTAGAGCGGCTTCCTAGCATTACGGCTTCGACATGATCTTCGGCCGGCTCGCCAATTGCCAAAAAAGTGGAGTGGAAGTCTGAGCCGCCTCCGAGTATTGCAGTGCGAGGCGGTGCAGGCGACGCGCGCGTACGAGGATACCCGCACGACGCGAGTGAATGAGCATGGGAGAGATCTTGATGGCGGCGGATAGCGAGAGCGGCAGCGGCACCAAACAAGCCAGCGATGCCCATTCGCCGATGGGCGCGATCAAATGGGGGCTCATCGCGATCCTGGCCGTACTCTCCATTTATGGTCTTCAGGCCAAGACAGCGGCCGAATCGCAGCTTGCGGCAGTTCGAGGTGAGGTGGACTCGCTGAGAAAGCAGGTCGATGATGCGGCAGACGCCCGCAAAGCCTCACAGGACGAGATTGCGCGACTGAAGACAGCGCAAGCCGATGCGCTGCGACAAGTCGAAGAAGGCAAGGCCGACGTTTCGACCGCAATGGGCAAAGTCTCCGAACTCGATGCAAAGTCTGAGGCGCTGGGCAAGCAAGTCAAAGACCTGCAGGCGAAGCTTGCGGCTGCCGAAGCAAGCGCCGCCGGCCTCAAGTCAAAGCTCGCCGCTGCCGAAGCTCAAACCTCGAAGTCGAATGCCGCGCTCGACGCCGCAAATAAGGCCAACGCCAATCTTGAAAAAGCGAAAGTCGCAGCCGAACAGGCGAGGGCTACGATAGAAAAGGGCAGGACCGACGCGGAAGGCGCAGTCGCCTCTCTTAAAAAATAGGTCGATGATCTGAACGCGCAGAAGGCAGCCGCGGAAAAGGACAAGAGCACTGCAGAAGCGGCAGCCGCGTCTCTTCGAAAGCAGGTTGATGACCTGAAGGCCCAGTTGGCCCAGGCCCAGAAGGATTTGACTGCGGCAAAAGCCAACGCTCAGCCTCAGCCCCAACCGCAGCCGCCCGCGGCTGAAACGCCGCCTTCGCCATAACGCGGCGATCGCCCGTTTCGGCCTGCCTTGCACTGCCGTCTCTGCGAAAACCCTTGGCTCGCTTCGGAGATTGAGCTTTGTCTAAACTTATGAGTAAGCCGTCCGCAAAAGCTGGATGACGTGGCGAGTTCATGAGCCGGATTGCCAAAGCGGCGCTGAAAGCGCCAATCCACGTCTATCGCTATACGTTCAAACCGCTAGTCGGCGGCCAGTGCCGCCATTGGCCGACATGTTCTGAGTATGCCCTTCAGGCGATCGAACTGAACGGGGCTTGGCGTGGTTTTTGGCTCGCTCTGTCGCGCTGCGTGCGCTGCGGACCGGGAGGCACGCACGGCGTCGATCCAGTGCCGGACATCCGGGCCGAGCGCCATGCTTTCAATCCCTGGCGTTACGGTCGTTGGCGGTAAGCCGCAGTGCTCATCGATTAAGTCCCCTCATCCGCCTTTCCGGGGCACCTTCTTCCTAGGGAGAAGAAGTTCTGCTCCCTGTCCCGGAACGGGAGAGGATGCCCGCAGGGCAGGCGAGGGATTTGACGCGGGCTTATGGGCCCGGCCGCGTCGCGACATCCGCGTGGCGTCTTGACTTGAGCCGCATCCCACCCCATTAGCGCTGTCGAAATCGTCTTACGCCGCGCCCGTTGGCGGCGAGTGAGCAAAGGAGGCCCGACATGACTGACGTCACCATTACGTTCCCAGACGGCAAACAACGCCAGGTTCAATCGGGAACCACGGGTCTTGAAATCGCCAAATCGATCTCGCCGTCGCTCGCCAAGCGCACCGTCGCCATGCAGCTCGACGGCGTGCTCTCCGATCTCGCCGATCCGATCACCAAAGACGCCTCAATCAATTTCGTGTCGCGCACCGATCCTGCAGCCCTGGAGCTGATCCGGCATGACGCCGCGCACGTCATGGCGGAGGCGGTGCAGTCGCTCTGGCCCGGCACTCAGGTCACCATCGGACCGGTGATCGAGAACGGCTTCTTCTACGACTTCGCCAAGCAGCAACCGTTCGAGCCGGAAGACATTCCGAAGATCGAAAAGAAGATGGCGGAGATCATCGCCAGGAACGCGCCGTTTACGAAAGAATTCTGGTCGCGCGATAAGGCGAAGGCGTTCTTCCGCGACAAGGGCGAGAACTTCAAGATCGAGCTGGTCGACGCAATTCCGGCCGGCGAAGACCTGAAGATCTACAAGCAAGGCGATTGGCTCGACCTCTGCCGCGGCCCGCACATGACCTCGACCGGTCAGATCGGCAAGGCGTTCAAGCTGATGAAGTTCGCAGGCGCTTATTGGCGTGGCGACAGCAACAATCCGCAGCTGCAACGCATCTACGGCACCGCCTTCGCGACCGAAGACGAGCTGAAGGCGTACCTGCATCAGCTTGAGGAAGCCGAGAAGCGCGATCATCGCAAGCTCGGCCGCGAGATGGATCTCTTCCATTTCCAGGAGGAGGCTCCGGGCTCGGTTTTCTGGCATCCGCATGGCTGGACGCTCTTCCAGACCTTGATCGCCTACATGCGCCGTCAGCAGGAGCGTGCGGGGTATGAGGAAGTGAATTCTCCCGACATGATGGAGAAGCACTTCTGGGAGCTTTCCGGCCATTGGGAGAACTACGGCGAGAACATGTTCACGACCGTGCTTCCGGACGAGCGCGTGTTCTGCTGCAAGCCGATGAACTGTCCCGGCCATATCCAGATCTACAAGCACGGTCTGAAGAGCTATCGCGATCTGCCGATCCGCATCGCCGAATTCGGTAAGGTGCATCGTTACGAGCCGTCAGGCGCGCTGCACGGCATGCTGCGCGTGCGCCACTTCACGCAAGATGACGCGCATATCTTCATCACCGAAGATCAGATCATGGAGGAATGCCTCAAGATCAACGATCTGCTGCTCGCCTGCTACAAGGACTTCGGCTTCGAAGACATCGTCATCAAGCTGTCGCTGCGGCCTGAGAAGCGCGTCGGCGCCGATGAGCTATGGGACAAGGCGGAGAAGGCGTTGGGCGACGTCCTCGACGAGGTCAAGCGGCGCTCGAACGGCAGCATCAAGACGGAGGTACAGGAAGGCGAGGGTGCATTCTACGGTCCGAAGCTCGAATACGTCCTGCGCGACGCCATCGGCCGCGACTGGCAGTGCGGCACGACGCAGGTCGACTTCAACCTCGCAGGCCGCCTCGGCGCCTTCTACATCGACGAGCATTCGGAGAAGAAAACGCCGGTGATGATCCACCGCGCCATCTTCGGCTCGCTCGAACGCTTCACCGGCATTCTGATCGAGAACTATGCCGGACATCTTCCGTTGTGGCTCGCGCCGCTGCAGATCGTCGTCGCGCCGATCGTCTCGGACGCCAACGACTACGCCAACGAAGTTGCGGAAAAGGCGAAAGCGCTGGGTCTGCGCGTCGACACCGATCTCAGGAACGAGAAGATCAACTACAAGGTCCGCGAGCATTCCCTTGCGAAGGTCCCGGTGCTCCTGGTCGTCGGCAAGCGCGAAGCCGAAGAACGGAAAGTTTCGATGCGCCGCCTCGGCTCGCAGGACCAGACGGTGTTGGGCTTGGACGAAGCATTGAAGTCACTCGCTGAAGAAGCCGTCCCGCCGGATTTGCGCTGACTCCCTTTTTACCGTCATGCCCGCGAAGGCGGGCATCCGTCCAACACGGGATAGTTTGCCCGACAGCAGGCCTGGACAGATCCCGGCCTTCGCCGGGATG
>JAICLG010000143.1 GCA_025927515.1 Hyphomicrobium sp. | reverse complement strand
CGCGCGGCTCAAATACACGATCGAGGATCACGGACTTGAGAACTTCAAGGCCGAGATCAACAAGCGGCTCGGGTTCGATCTCGCGCCGCCGCGGCCCTATACGTTCACGCGCAACGGCGACCACATCGGCTGGCATCAGGGTGCTGATAAGAAATGGCATCTGACGCTCTACATCGAGAGCGGCCGGATCAAGGACACGCCTGGACATCGCCTGAGGAGCGCCATCCGCGCAATTGCGGATCTCGACATTTGCGATTTCGTGATGACGGCGAACCAGAACCTGATCTTCGCGAACGTCGGTGTGCGCGCCAAGGGCAAGATCGACAAGATCCTGGCCGAGCATGGCGTTGCACCGGAAGCGTTATCCGGCGCGCGGCGGAACAGCATCGCGTGCGTCGCCTTGCCGACGTGTGCGCTGGCGCTTGCCGAGAGCGAACGCTACATGCCGCATCTGATGACCAAGATCGAGGGCATTCTCGATAAAGCCGGTCTGACGGATGAGGAGATCGTCGTGCGCATGACCGGCTGCCCGAATGGTTGCGGACGTCCTTATCTTGGCGAGATCGGGTTCGTCGGCAGATCGCCGGGACTCTACAATCTGTATCTCGGGGCCGCCTTCGACGGCGCGCGCATGAACAAGCTTTATGCGCAAGACGTCGACGAGGAACGCGCGTTGGCGCTCTTGGAGCCGATCCTTCTTCGGTACGCGAAGGAACGCCAGGAGGGCGAGCACTTTGGCGACTTCACGATCCGCGCCGGATACGTCAAGCCGACGCTCATCAGCAATCAGTTCCACGCCGACGTAACGCTGGCGTAAAGTCCGCTGGATCCGTCATCCCGGCGAAGGCCGGGATCCATCCAGGCCTACGTCTTCACCCACGCCGACACTTGGACGGATCCCCGCCTACGCGGGGATGACGGTGTGAAGACATGTGCATTTTCTGCGAACAGCATCCACAACGGCCTACGCCGGATCATGGTTGTGGGAGAAGCGTCGTTCGACCCTTCCAACAGCAGAGGCTCATAAGGTTAACGAGCCCATCCCGTTTCGCGCCGAGAGCGCCGTCGAGAAGCTGACAAAATCATGGCGGAGGTTGCGCGAAATCATACCGCGCCATGGAGTTCGCCGATGCCTGATACCCGGGGTGTGCTGATTATCGGCGAGGACGCCGTTCTCAAGGGCGAAGTGAAGAGCGGCCGCCGCGTCGAAGTCTGGGGCTATGTCGAAGGCGGCGTCACGGCGTCGGAAGTCATCGTGCAGGAAGGCGGCAAGCTGTTCGGCAACGTCAGGTCGGAGACTGCGGAAATCCGCGGAACCGTGCAGGGCGACGTCCGCGTACAGCAGCTTTTCGCGCTTCGCAGCACCGGCAGCGCTGCCGGCAAGATCAAGTACGGCCGCCTGTCGATGGAGGAAGGCGCTGAGCTTTCCGCCCACGTTCGCAACATTCCGCCGACCATTGCCGGCGACCTCGACCTGACCGTCGACAAGGGACGTTCGGTGCGGATCACGCTCGCCGATCTCAATGCCGTCGATCCCGACGACAAGCCGGAAGACCTGACGTTTGCCGTCTCGAATGCCCGCGGCGGGTTCGTGGCGCTTGCGGGTGCGCCGACATCGCCGGTGGCCAATTTCTCGCAGGCCGATCTCGCGGGCGGGCAAGTCTTCTTTGCCCACGACGGATCCAATGACTTGAAGGCGCATTTCGACGTGCAGGTGACCGATGCGGCGGGCGCTAACTCCGGAGAGGCAAAAACCGTCAACGTCGCGGTTCGGGCCTGAAGGCCGTCCATTTGATCATTTGATCACCAACGAGGAGGCGGAGCGCGATGGAATCCGCGGTCAGTCCATTTTTGATGTTCGAGGGTCACTGCGAGGAGGCGTTGAACCTGTATATCTCCACAATCCCAAACAGCCGCATTATCAATATCCGGAAATATGGTGCCGGTGAGCAGGGCAAAGAGGGATCCGTCATGCTCGCACAGGCTGACATCGGCGGCCTTCCGTTGATGTGCAACGACAGCTCCGTGCACCACGCCTTTACCTTCACACCTTCCTCGTCGCTGTTTGTGACGTGCAAGAGCGAAGCCGAATTCGACAAAATCGCCTCGGAGCTTGGCAAGGGCGGAGGCGTGCTGATGCCACCCGCCAACTATGGCTTTAGCCGGAAATTCACCTGGTTCAATGACCGGTTTGGGGTCTCCTGGCAGGTAAACCTCGCATAATGCGGCGTCTTGGACGCGGACGACGCTGGTGGGAATCTGTTCGCAGCGGGCTTTCGACCGCATATAACTCGGTCGATGGCCAATCTCTTTGAAGCTGCCGGACTGGAGAAAAGCGCGCCGCGGCCACTGGCCGACCGGCTGCGTCCGAAAACGCTTTCCGAGGTCGTCGGGCAGGATCACATCGTCGGGCCCGACGGTACGCTGACCCGCATGCTCAAAAGCGGCCGTGTGCCGAGCCTCATCTTCTGGGGACCACCCGGTTCCGGCAAGACGACGATCGCGCGCCTGCTGGCGGGCGAAACCAACCTCGCTTTCGAGCAGCTCTCGGCGATCTTCTCGGGCGTCGCCGAACTGCGTAAAGCTTTCGAGCGCGCCAAGGTCATGCGCGAGCAGGGGAAGGGCACGCTGCTCTTCATCGACGAGATTCATCGTTTCAACCGCTCGCAGCAGGATAGCTTCCTGCCGTACATGGAAGACGGCACGATTACGCTCGTCGGCGCGACAACCGAGAACCCATCCTTCGAACTTAACGCCGCTCTTCTGTCGCGCGCCAACGTGCTCGTTCTGAACCGGCTCGACGACGCCAATCTCGAAACGATCCTGAAGCGGGCCGAGGCGGAAGTCGGCCGGCCGATGCCGCTCGATGCCGATGCGCGCGCAGCGCTCAAAGGCATGGCCGACGGCGACGGGCGCGCCATCCTCAATCTCGTCGAAGACGTGCTCGCGGCCGTACCGGCGAAAGCCAAGCCGCTCGACCGCGAGGCGCTGGTGAAGCTCGTGCAGCGGCGCGCACCGCTCTACGATAAGTCGCGCGAAGGGCACTACAACCTGATCTCGGCGCTGCATAAGGCGGTGCGCGGCTCCGATCCCGACGCGGCGCTTTATTATTTTTGCCGCATGCTCGATGGGGGCGAAGACCGGCTGTTCATCGCTCGCCGCATCGTGCGTATGGCGGTCGAGGACATCGGGCTTGCCGATCCGCAGGCGCTCGTCGTCGCAAATGCGGCGAAGGAAGCGTTCGACTTTCTCGGCAGCCCGGAAGGCGAGCTGGCGTTGGCAGAAGCCGTCATCTATGTGGCGACGGCGCCGAAGTCGAATGCCAACTACGTCGCGTTCAAAGCCGCGATGCGCGCCGCCAAGGAGCACGGTTCGATATCGCCTCCGAAGACCATTCTCAATGCGCCGACGAAGTTGATGGAGGAGGAGGGCTACGGCTCGGATTACCTCTACGACCACGATCAACCGGAGGCGTTTTCGGGGCAGAACTATTTTCCAGACGAATTCAAGAAGCGTCCTAAATACTACGATCCGCCTGAGCGTGGCTTCGAACGCGAGATCAAGAAGCGCCTCGATTATTGGGCAAAGCTTCGTGCTGAACGCAACCGCCGATCGTAATCGGTAAGGAGGTCACATGGTTGAACCTCACGCAAACGCGCCGTCGCCGATGTTGCACACAGTTGCAATCTCCGACCTTCGTCCGACGCAAATGACCGTCGGGATGCGCGAGGTCGAGCAGAAGCGCAGAGAGTGGCGCGGGCTCGACATCAAGAAATCAGCCAGCTTTCTCGGCCGCCATATGATCCCGGTGGTGCGCGGACCCAAGGACAGATTGTACGTCGTCGACCACCATCATCTGGCCCGTGCCCTTCACGACGAAGGCGTTTCGGAGGTCCTGACATCCACGCTGGCGGATCTCCGCGCGCTCGAGAAAGACGAGTTCTGGAGCTTTCTCGACAATCGCGGCTGGATGCATCCGTTCGATACGGACGGCGTCCGTCAGCCCCGATCGAAGCTGCCGAAGACGGTCGCAGATCTCGAAGACGATGCCTACCGCAGCCTCGCCGGAGAGCTGCGCTTTGCGGGCGGCTACGCCAAGGACGCGACTCCGTTTAGCGAGTTCCTTTGGGCCGATGCGCTGCGCCGGCGCGTCGATGCGAAAGTGGTGGAAAACGATCCCGAAACGGCCCTGGAACAGGCGCTCGCATTCGCCAAGAGCAGCGCAGCCTCGTATCTGCCCGGCTGGTGCGGCCCACACCAGCGGTCGTAATTGGGTCAGTTGGCTATCGTGTCTCTTCCTTGATTGCCGATCGCCCGCTATAGGTTCGGCTTGATCGGTGTCGGGAACTCACAATGAAGCTGCTTCTTTTGGCCTCCGGCGGCGGTGCGATCGGCGCTGGGACCCGCTATCTCATCGGTCGCGCGTTCATGCACGCGGGATTTATCGAATTCCCCTGGGCAACCCTGACGATCAACGTCAGCGGCTCTTTCCTGATGGGCGTGCTGATCGAGATCCTGGCGCTGCGCTTCAACGCATCGAACGAGCTTCGCACGTTTCTCGCCACCGGCGTGCTTGGCGGCTACACGACGTTCTCGTCATTCTCGCTCGAATTCGCGACGCTTTATGAACGCGGCGACATGACAGGCGCATTCGGATACGTTGTCGCTTCCGTGGTTTTCGGTCTTTTTGCGGTCTTTGCGGGCCTTTGGATTACACGAGGCGCATTCGCGTGACAGCAATAGCCGACAAAGCATCTGGCAAAGTCGAAGCGCTGCGCGTCGCGGACGGCGAGGCGGATATGCGTCTCGACCGCTGGTTCCGCGTGCATTTTCCGGATGTCGGCTACACGTACCTGCAGAAGCTTTTGCGTTCGGGGCAGGTGCGTGTCGATTCCAAGCGGGCGCAGGCCAACGACCGGCTGAATGCCGGCGCGGAAATCCGCGTTCCGGCGATCATTCGCGAACCGAAGAAGCCGGGTCCGACGGGGCGGCCCGGGATGGGCGTCTCGAAAGGCGACCGCGACGCGATCGAAAAGATGATCCTTTACGAGGACGAGCATGTTCTCGTGCTCAACAAGCCTTTCGGACTTGCGGTGCAGGGCGGCACAGGAACGAAGAAGCATATCGACGGGATGCTCGAAGGCATGGCGGACCGGTTCGGCGGCGAGCGTCCGCGGCTCGTGCATCGCCTCGATCGGGATACGACGGGTGTGCTGCTCGTGGCCAAGACGCGGGAGGCCGCGGCCAAGCTCGGCCGCACGTTCCAGACGCGATCTGCCGCCAAGACGTATTGGGCGCTGGTGAAGGGCGTCCCGAAGCCGCCGCAGGGCAAGGTCGAGGCAGCGCTCGTCAAGGCGGCGGGACCGGACGGCGACCGGGTACGCAAGGCCAGGCCCGGTGAGCAGGACGTCGCGATGCACGCGACGACGCATTATTCGGTCATTGATCGGGCGGCGCACAAAACGGCGTGGGTGTCACTGAAGCCGGTGACCGGCCGCCAGCATCAGCTCCGCGCTCACATGCATCTCATCGGTCATCCGATCGTCGGCGACAACAAGTACGAAGGCGACATTCACATGCCGGCCGAGAACATGGAGAAGAAGCTGCATCTGCACGCGCGAAGGCTCGTCATCCCGCATCCCAAAGGGGGCAAGACGATCGACGTGACCGCGCCACTGCCGGCGCACATGCGCGCCACGTGGGAGCTCTTGGGATTCGATATCGATAAGTTCGAGTGAGCGAGCGAAAGCCAATCATCGCCGTGTAGTCGGGCGAGGCACGAATGGCAGACATCATCAAGGCTACGATCGGCTTCGCGTTACAGAATTTCTTTCTGACCTCCGTCATCATCGGTCTGGTGTTTGCGCTCCTCGCAATCGCCCGTGCAAATGGGCCGCTCAATCAGTCGGTCGTGATTGAAAAGTTGCTGTCGTGGCACGTGTTCTGGGCCATCGGCGTCGGCTATTTCTACAATTTTGTGATGCACGCGTTCTTCGGGCAGATGGTCGCCGACTTTATTGGCTGGGCGGACAGCCCGTTTCAGTTCGAGGTGGCGACGGCGAGCCTCGGCTTCTCCGCGGTTGGATTCCTCGCCGCGTTTCGCAGCTTCGATCTCCGGCTTGCGGCGATCGTCGGCCCCGGCCTTTTCGCGCTCGGCGCAGCGGTGGGCCACCTCTACCAGATGGTGACGACGCACAATTTCGCGGCGGGTAATGCTGGCATCGTCTTCTACATGGACATCATTAATCCGCTGCTCGGGTTTCTGTTGCTCTGGCTGCAGCATCGATCTGGCCGGCCGGCTGCCTGAGCGGCCACTGCTGAGGCGGATCAAACCTGCAAAAAAGTGCAATAAACTTGTGCACCGCGGCGCGACGTCGCCGGGCCAGATCCGGGCTGTCGCCGAATTTGCCACGCTTCGGCGGCGTGCTAAAACGGCCCCATGAAACTTGTCGTTTTCGATTGCGACGGCACGATCGTCGATAGTCAGGCTGGTATCGTGCTGTCGATGGAGCATGCCTTCAAGTCGCTGGGGATGATCCCGCCCAGACGTGAAAAGACGCTCGCCGTCGTCGGTCTGTCGCTGCTCGAAGCCTGTTCGGCGCTCGCGCCTGAAGCCGAATACGCGACGCGTGTCGAATTGGCCGAGCGCTACAAAACGGCATTCCGGGACCTCCACCACGATCCCTCGGAAGTTGAAATCCTGTTTCCGCAGGCGAGCGAGATCATTGCGCAGCTGGGCGATCGCGAAAATCATCTGCTCGGAATCGCGACCGGGAAATCGCGGCGCGGTATCGATCGCCTGTTCGAGCGCGAGGGCTGGCATGCGAGATTCGCGACGATCCAGACCGCCGACGATCATCCTTCGAAGCCGCATCCCTCGATGCTGCTGAAGGCGATGCTCGAAACGAGCGCGACGCCGGAGGCGACCGTCATGATCGGGGATACGACGTACGATATCGAGATGGCGCGTGCGGCGGGCGTTCGAGCTATTGGCGTCGCTTGGGGGTATCACAGCGTCCCAGAGCTGACGGACGCCGGTGCTCACGCGATCGTCGAACGCTTCGCCGATTTGCCGAGGGCTCTCGACAATATTCTCAGCGTCGCGAGTCACGCAGCATGAGCGGCGATACGTCAAACGGAAATGGAAGTGGGAACGGAAACGGGAGCCATCGGAGCGATCTCGAACGCGCATCCGGCGCACCGCCGCGCGTGATCAGCGACAGCCTTGCGAAGCCGCGGGCGAAACGTTTCTACAAGCAGGCGGGCGTTTCGGATGCTGCGCCGTTTCAGATCCTGCTCGACGGGCGGCCCGTCAAAACGCCGAAGAAGCGCGCCCTCGCCGTGCCGACACGCGCATTGGCCGCGGCGATTGCCGAAGAGTGGCAGGCCCAAACGGAATTCATCGATCCGTCGCGCATGCCGCTCACACGTTTCGCGAACACGGCGATCGATGCGGTCAGCGACACGTTGGATGCTGTCGCCAGCGATATCGTGGCGTATGCGGGTAGCGACCTCGTCTGCTATCGGGCCGAAGCGCCGGAGCAGCTGGTTGCACTGCAGGCGCGGGAATGGAATCCGGTCGTCAACTGGGCCGACGCGGCACTTGGCGCCGACTTCAAGGTCGTGCCGGGAGTCATGCACGTCAAACAGACGCCTGCGGCCCTCGCGGCTGTCGCCCAGGCCTTGTTGCCTCACGATGCGTTTCGCTTGACCGGCCTGCACGTGCT
>JAICLG010000324.1 GCA_025927515.1 Hyphomicrobium sp. | reverse complement strand
CGCTAACCGAACGTTATTCAACATATACTGAAGTAATACTAGGATAAATCAAAGTATTACAGAACAGCATTACTTGTATAAATCTCATATCGAATATTTATACCAGAAAACCACAATACATAGACGTTAATACATGGTTTTTCCAAGTTTTACACGTCGCATTGCCGAAGCAAGATATCGGCACAGTGCTGCTCAGCGCTTTGACTCAAGCCCTGGATAACTTTGCACAGCAACCTTTTGCTTCAGTATTCGTGAGCCGTCGGATCACGCCTTTCTCAAAACCCGCTCGACGTGAATCGGTTCCAGTCGGGACCGAAAACAAACACCGCCGAGCCCATTGGCACGGACGTTTGCAGTTCCTTCACCAATTCATGAGGAAAATCCCGGAGCAACATTTGAGAAAGCACCATGCATCACGGGTCAGTAGCAGCTGGATCATTGCGCGCCGTTTGCGGCGCATTCGCTATTCTGGCGGTGACGCTTGTTTCGCCCGCCTCGGCCAAGGATCTCATCGTCCGCTACGATCAGTCCGAATTGCTCCGGCTCCCCCGAGCCGCCGCGGAAGTCATCGTTGGCAACCCGTCGATCGCCGACGTGACGCTCCAGGATGGAAATTTGCTGATCGTCACGGGCAAGACGTTCGGGATCACGAACGTCATTGCGCTGGATGCCGCTCATAATGTCATTCAGGACCAACGCGTGATGGTCGAGCGCGACGACAGCAAGATCGTCAATCTCCATAAAGGCAGCACGCGCTATACGTACGCCTGCACCCCGAATTGCGAGCCGACCCTGACGATCGGCGACGACAAGGACTTCTTCTCCGAAGTGCAGGATGCCAACCAGCAAAAGACCAAGTTTTCAGAGGGCGCCTCCGATTCCAGCAACAGCGCCAATAACCAGCAATAGCAGAGCACCGAGCAGCTGGGCCTGATGCGCACCCGCCAGGGCGTCACGCGCCGGCGCGGGACATTCACACTTACGAAACCATTGGCTACGAAAGATCTTTCGATAAATGCCGCTTTAATCCGTCTCACTTTATTGATGGAGTAATTCTCTCACAGAGCGATCGCGAACGTCGTCATGCGCATCAACGGTGTCATCAAAGCGATCTCTCGCCGCTTGGCGCGCCGGCCGAGCCGCTCCTTCAAAGCTGACGACGCGGGAGCCACAGCCGTCGAATTTGCGATCGTCGCGACGCCGTTTCTGATGTTCATTTTTGGACTCATCGGCTGCGCGCTCTATTTCTTCACGACAAGCTCCATCGAGAATGGAATGGATCGGGTGACCCGACTGATCCGGACGGGCGAAGCGGTCAGCAGCAAGATGACCGTGACTCAATTCAAGCAGGATATCTGCAACTCTGCTGGCACCTGGATCGATTGCAAAAAACTGCAGATCTTCGTCGAATCTTATCCGAACGGCTGGGCCAGCCTCAACGGCGCCAACCCGCAGCCGTGCGTCCAGGATGGCGCGATTGTCATGAACCCGGCGCCGGGAAGCGACCTCATTGCGATCTACTCGGGAACCGCGAGTGACGTCGTCGTCGTGACGGCTTGTTACAAATGGGATTTCACCGCCAAGCTGCCGTTTCTCAAGCTAGGCAACATGGCGGACGGATCGATGATGATGCAAACGGCAACGTCATTCCGCAGTGAGCCCTATCCAGGATCCTGAACCGATGGCGATCGTTTAATCGTGGAAGCCCCCATGTCCCTGCTCTCGCAAGTGAGCGCCAAGATACGCCTTCGCAGTTTTGTTTCCGATGTGGCGGGCGTCGCCGCAGTCGAGTTCGCATGCCTTGCACCGTTGCTGATGCTCATGACATTCGGGACATTCGAAGTGTCGCGGGCTCTATTGGTGAACAAGCGGTTTCAGCGGGCAACTGCGATGGTCGGAGATCTCGTCTCTCGCGAAAAGCAGATTGGTAATAGTCCAACCGATGCGTCGGACACGCTGAGCGGCATGCTTGTTTCCGCCGAACATGTAATGCAACCATACAGCTCGGCCCCGTTGCAAATGGCCATTAGCCAACTGCGGGCCTCGAGTACGGACGCAACAAAAACCACGATCGAATGGGCCTGGTCCTATCACAACATGCCGATCGGCGTCTGCGGCCAACCAAAGACGCTGACCAACCAGAATATCGTGACCAAGGGGAATGCCGTCATCGTCGTCGAAGCCAAATATTCATATAAGCCGCTGCTGACCAAGATCATTCCGGGCTTGATCGGCGACATGACGTGGACCGACACCATGATGTTCTCACCGCGCTACGGATCGGTGTTCTACGGCCAGGACAAGATGAACACGCTATGCCCGCCCGGAACCGGCTGACGAAAAAATTTGCAGAGCGCTCAAAATCAATCGATCGAAGCCAGCTGAGATTCAATTTCCGCGATTTTTCCGCTAGCCCATCGGCAATGAACGTCGTTCTTGATTTGTACACTGATCGACGGCCTCTGAGTCGATTGGCACGGATTCAATTTCCACCAAATGACGTGGGAACAGCGCCTTTCTACGACCTTCGCTAATCTTGCGTTGTAGCGCTCGTAAGCTAGAGTTCCGCTGTGCACCCTAACGCAGAACCGGGGCAAACAATGGGACGGAGATCCGTTCACTCGCCTGAAGAGCTTCGCCAGCTCATTCTCGACGCTTCTCGAACCATCGTCGAACGCAACGGAATAGCAGGTCTCTCGGCGCGCGAGATCGCCCGCATGATCGGCTACTCGCCCGGAACGCTGTATAATATCTTTGAAAACCTCGACGATGTGATCCTGACATTACAAGTGCAACTGCTCGCTCGTACCGTAGATCACCTGAAGCAAATTCCTTTCGGTCCAGACGGCGAAAAGAACATTGACGCGTTCACCCATGCCTACATCGACTTCGCACTCGCCAACCGCCGCATGTGGAATCTCCTGTTTGCTCACAGCGTCCCAAGCTCAAGCACGGTTCCCGCGCCTTTCCACGAGCATCTGAACAGCCTCGCCGAAGTGGCGGGCAAGGCGCTGGCGCCTGTTATGCCCGCCGCATCGCCTAAGGATCTCGACACGACGGCACGCGCTCTATTTGCCGGCGTGCACGGCATCGCGTCGATCGCAGCCAGCGAAAAAGGCGCACATTTGACGCCAGCCACCGCGCAAACCTACGCGAAAGAACTGACGTCGAACTTCGTCAGGGGCTTGCGCTCCCGTTCGGCGCAGTAGACGTCGAAGTTGCGGGAGCGGCTGGCGGTACCACCGCCACCGGAGCCGAAACGTCGCCGGTTTTCGCCTGCAGTGCGTTCTCCCCAATGGAGCCCGTCGTCACGCCGGTCGACACATCGTCTCGCCACCATGCGAT
>JAICLG010000053.1 GCA_025927515.1 Hyphomicrobium sp. | reverse complement strand
GACGGCCGGGAAGTGCGCGTCGCGGGCATCTTCTCGCTGCGGGGCGAGGAAACGACCAAATGCACAGGCGCGAAGGCAGGCGATACGGTGGCGCTCGGACGTCTCGACTCCATTCATTCAGGCGAGACCATCGGCGTCGGCAAATCCGTTGTCACCCAGATAGAAACGCCGAAGCCACCGCAATCGGTTCTAGCAGCCGGCCTCGGTCTGAAGGATCGCAAGGACGAAGTGAAGCTTTCTTCGGCCGCCGCAAAGCTCATCGACGAAGATCCATCACTCACGCTTGAGCACAACGCCGATATGCACCAGATCCTGCTTCACGGGCAGGGCGAGATGCACCTGCGCGTCGCGCTTGAACGGCTGATGCGCAAATATGGCATCGAAGTCCTGCGCGAGAAGCGCCGCGTCGGCTACAAGGAAACCATCCGCTCTTCAACCGAAGTCCGTGGTCGCCACAAAAAGCAATCGGGCGGTCACGGCCAGTTCGGAGACGTGAAAGTCGAAATCAAGCCGCTACCGCGGAGCAGCGGCATCACCTTCACCGAAACGATTACGGGCGGCGCAATCCCGAGGAACTTCATCCCGTCCGTCGAGATCGGTGTGCGCGACTATCTGACGGAAGGTCCGCTCGGCTTTCCGGTGGTCGACGTTGCGGTGACCTTGACCGACGGCTCGTATCATACGGTCGATTCCTCCGACATGGCGTTTCGCCAGGCCGGGCGGCTCGCGATGAGCGAGGGCATGCCGAAGTGCAATCCGGTCCTGCTCGAACCGATCATGGCCGTTTCGATCGCGGTGCCGTCGGACGCGAATGCCCGCATCAACGGCATCATCTCGCAACGGCGCGGGCAGATACTCGGTTTCGATGCGCGGCCAGGATGGCCCGGTTGGGACGTGATCGAGGCTCACATTCCGGAATCGGAAATGGACAACCTCATTATCGACCTGCGGTCTGCGACCGCCGGCGTCGGCTCATTCACATTCGGATTCGATCACTTGGCCGAGGTATCCGGAAGGCTCAAGGATCAGGTCCTCGCTGCGAACAAAGCCGTTGCGGCTTAATCCTCCGGTCGAGCGGCTTGAGGCGGCGCGCGAGTGCCGCCTTTCTTTATGCAACTGATCAGGAGAGTGCGCGCGGCGTAACTGGCCCGCTTACACGGCCTTGCCACCGGCCGCCTGTTTTTGCGGGCTCTTGGGTCCTTTGAAGTAATCGGCCATGGCTTCGAGGAATAACGGCGAAAGACCCTTGCCGCCGCTATCGATGATTTTCTTCATCTGGTCGCGCATTCTCGGCTCCCACGAACTATGGATGTGCTTCGAGATGCTCTCCAAGGCCTCGCCCTTGGGGTACGGCGACCAGAACGCCGCAATTTGATTGGCCATCTGAATGAGAATTGCGTTTTCCATCGCCCTACCAGGATTAAGTTTTTAAGCAGCACACATCTGTTTCAGGAGTTGAAGATCACGGGTTTGCCCTTGGCAAGCGCCGCCAGAAAAAGGTTCGACTTTCGAGCGAGATCAAGAGCCAGTGCGGTTGGAGCAGAAACGGTCACGAGTGCCCCGATGCCGGCAGTCACGGTCTTCTGAACAAGTTCGAAGCTGCACCGGCTCGTCATCAGCACGAAGCCGTTCCCGAGATCTTCATTTTTGACACGCAGCGCGCCGATCAGCTTGTCGAGCGCATTGTGCCGGCCCACGTCTTCGCGCGCGAGCCGTATTTCGCCGTCGCGCGAGACCCACGCCGCGCCGTGGACCGAACGATTGAACTGATTCATTGGCTGATGTTGAAACAGCGCGGCCGCCGCACGTTCTATGACGTCCGGCGAGGGCGACCATTGTCGTTCGACGATCGGCAACGGTCGCAGTGCCGACGAAATGTCTTCGATACCGCAGAGCCCGCACCCGGTCCGTCCTTCGACCGAGCGACGCGCCAAGCGCGATATCTCAAGCGCCGTTTCCGGAACCGCAACGTCGACGGTGATGCCATCTTCACCCGGCATCACCAGAACGCCCTGGACGTCGGCCGGATTTTTCAGAATCCCTTCGCCGATGAGGAAACCGAAAGCAAAATCCCGGAGATCGGCGGGCGTCGCCATCATCACCGTGTAAGGCTCGGAATTGATCTGGAGCGCCACCGGCGTTTCTTCCGGCAACTGCCACGTCACCGGCTGCAATGTGCCGCCAACGACAGTTTCGCCCAAGGCGGGATAAGAGCAGAAACTCTTATCTCCGCCCCGCTCAGAAATGACCTTTGGCATAACGCTCATTGCAAATGGAGCTTCAGAATGGCCGGCGGGATCACTCCGCCGGTTCTAGCTTCTTCTCCGTGCCGATGCGCTTGTTCTCGACGTTGCGCGTACTCCACTCGGCCTGCCAATCGGAAGGCTGGTTGGACGGCGTCACCTGCACGGCGGTCACCTTGTACTCGGGGCAGTTCGTCGCCCAGTCTGAACTGTTCGTCGTGATCAAGTTCGCGCCCGTGCCCGGATGATGGAAGGTCGTATAAACGACGCCCTGAGGCATGCGATCGGAAACCTTCAGCCGGATCGTCGTTGCACCAGCCCGGCTCGTGAGCGAAACGACCTGCGCGTCCTTGAGACCGCGGATTTCCGCATCGTAAGGATGCATCTCGAGGATGTCCTCGGCGTGCCAGGCGTTGTTGTCCGTACGCCGCGTCTGCGCGCCGACATTGTACTGTGACAAGATACGTCCGGTCGTGAGGATGAGCGGGAAGTTGTTGCTTGCACGCTCGTCCGTCGCCATGAACGCCGTCAGCATGAACCGGCCCTTGCCACGGACGAATTCGTCCGTGTGCATGATGGGAGTACCGGTCGGATGCTTGTCGTTGCACGGCCATTGGACGGAGCCAAGCTCGTCAAGGCGCTCGTACGATACGCCCTCGAACGGAGGCGTTGTTCTCGCGATCTCGTCCATGACTTCGGACGCAGAGCCGTAGTGCATCGGGAAGCCCATTGCAGTGGCCAGGCGGCTGACGATTTCCCACTCAGGCACGCCCTGCTTTTCTTGCATGACCTTGCGAACGCGATTGACGCGACGCTCGGCATTGACGAACGTGCCGTCCTTTTCGAGGAACGACGTCCCCGGCAGGAACACATGGGCGAATGCCGCCGTCTCGTTCAGGAAGAGATCCTGCACGACAACGATATCCATCGCCTTTAGCGCCGCCTCGACGTGATGCGTATCGGGATCCGACTGCGCGATATCTTCGCCGTGGATGAACATGCCACGATATGTACCGTCGAGCGCGGAATCGAACATGTTGGGAATGCGAAGGCCCGGCTCCTCGTCGAGCTTAACGTTCCATTCCTTCTCGTAGATATCCCGCACCTCTTTATTCGCCACGTGGCGATAGCCGGGATATTCATGCGGCGCCGAACCCATGTCCGATGAGCCCTGCACGTTATTCTGGCCGCGCAACGGGTTCACGCCGACGCCTTCGCGGCCAAGGTTGCCCGTGGCCATCGCGAGGTTCGCCAAGGCCATGACCGCCGTCGAGCCCTGCGTATGCTCGGTGACGCCTAGGCCGTAGTAGATCGCAGCGTTGCCGCCGGTCGCGTAGAGCCGCGCCGCTTCGCGGATCATCTGTGCCGGGACGCCGGTGATTTTCTCGACGGCCTCCGGAGAATGCTCCGGCCGCTTGATGAATTCTTCCCAACGGTAGAAATCCGTCAGCTCACAGCGGCGGTTGACGAACTTCCGGTCGATGAGATTTTCGGTTGCGATGACGTGGCCCAACGCATTGACGACCGCGACGTTCGTCGAAGGCATGAGCTGCAAGTGGTAATCCGCCTTCACGTGTGGCGAAAGGACGAGGTCGATCCGGCGCGGGTCGATCACGATGAGCTTCGCACCTTCGCGAATGCGCTTTTTCATGCGCGAACCGAAGACGGGGTGAGCATCGGTCGGGTTGCAACCGATGACGAGCATCACGTCGGTCTTGTCCGTGCTCTTGAAATCCTGCGTACCGGCTGCTTCACCGAACGTCACCTTCAGACCGTAGCCCGTCGGAGAGTGGCAGACACGCGCGCAGGTATCGACGTTGTTGTTGTTGAATGCAGCGCGAACGAGTTTTTGGACGGAGTAGATCTCTTCCAGCGTCGTGCGCGAGGACGTGACGGCGCCGATCGACCGCCGGCCGTACTTCTCTTGCGTTTCCTTGAAACGCTTCGCCGCAAAGTTGATGGCCTCGTCCAGGCTGACGATCTGCCAGGGATCCGTGATCTTCTCGCGGATCATCGGCGTCGTGATGCGATCCTTGTGCGTCGCATAGCTGAACGCGAAGCGTCCCTTGACGCAAGAATGCCCTTCGTTGGCGCCGCCATCCTTGTAGGGCACCATGCGCGTAATTTCTTCGCCGCGCATTTCGGCCTTGAACGAGCAGCCGACGCCGCAATAAGCGCAAGTCGTGATGATCGTGTGCTCGGGTTGGCCAATGTCGACAATCGACTTTTCGATCAGCGTTGCCGTCGGGCAGGCCTGGACGCAGGCGCCGCACGAGACGCATTCCGAAGCCAGGAACGTTTCGTCCATGCTGGCCGCGACGTGCGAAGCAAAACCACGACCGTCAATCGTCAGCGCGAACGTGCCCTGAACTTCTTCGCAAGCGCGTACGCACCGCGAGCAGACGATGCACTTGGATGGTTCGAACTGGAAGTAGGGGTTCGAAAGATCCTTCGGCTTGAACCTGTCGTTTTCCGTGCCGTCCGCGCGCTGGGCGAACACGTGGTTTTCGCCGTCGAAGCCGTACCGCACTTCGCGCAGGCCGACCGCGCCCGCCATGTCCTGCAATTCGCAATCGCCGTTCGCGGCGCACGTGAGACAGTCGAGCGGATGGTCGGAGATATAGAGTTCCATCACGCCGCGGCGGATTTTCGCCAGGCGTGCATTCTGCGTCGTCACCTTGATGCCCGGTGCGACGGGCGTCGTGCACGAAGCAGGCGTGCCCTTGCGGCCCTCGATCTCGCACAGGCAGAGGCGGCACGATCCGAAGGCGTCGAGCATGTCCGTCGCGCAGAGCTTCGGGATCTGAATACCGAGCTGCATGGCCGCGTTCATGATCGACGTACCTTCAGGAACCGTAACTTCCAGGCCGTCGATCTCAAGCGTGACATACTTGGTCGTTTCGTGAACTTCGGGTGTCTTGGTGCCGTAGTCGATCTCTTTGATGAGAGTCATCGGCTTAACATGCTGGTTCATAATCCGTCCTCGTTGAGGTCGTTCGATCCTGAGTTATTCTGCAGCGTCAAGAAACTTGTTCGGCGCTGGCTTGTGGAAATCGTCGGGGAAGCCCTTGAGCGCGCTCATGACGGGGAAGGGCGTTAGCCCGCCCATCGCGCACAGCGAGCCGTCCGTCATCGTTACGCATAGGTCTTCGAGAAGTGCGATGTTCTTGTCGCGGTCGATGTCGGCAATGATTTTGTCGATCACTTCGACGCCACGGATCGATCCGATGCGGCACGGCGTGCACTTGCCGCAACTTTCGATCGCGCAAAATTCCATTGCGAAGCGCGCCTGCTTGGCCATGTCGACGGTATCGTCGAAAACAACAACACCACCATGACCGACCATCGCGTCGGCTTTGGCAAATTCTTCGTAGTCCATCGGCACGTCGAATTTCGACACCGGGATATAAGCGCCGAGCGGACCGCCGATTTGGGCCGCACGCACAGGGCGTCCGGACGCCGTTCCGCCGCCCCAATCTTCGACCAGCTGGCGCGTCGTGACGCCGAATGCTTTTTCGACGAGTCCGCCGCGCTTGATGTTTCCGGCAAGCTGGAACGCCAACGTGCCGCGCGAGCGTCCGACGCCGTAATTTTTGTAGAACTCGCCACCCTTGGCCAGGATGATCGGAACGGCGGCGAAGCTCATAACGTTGTTGATGATCGTCGGCTTGCCGAACAGTCCTTCGATGGCAGGGATCGGCGGCTTGTAACGCACGAGGCCGCGCTTGCCTTCGAGGCTTTCGAGCATCGACGTTTCTTCGCCGCAGATGTAAGCACCGGCGCCCATCCGCACGTAGAGATCGAACGAGTAGCCCGAGCCTTGGATGTTATCGCCGAGCCAGTTGGCCTTGCGCGCAACCTCGATCGCTTCGCGCAGCACATGCACCGAATGCGGATACTCGGAACGGACGTAGATGTAGCCCTTGTTCGCACCGCCCGCGACGCCCGCGATCGTCATACCTTCAATCAGACAGAAGGGGTCGCCTTCCATCAGCATGCGGTCGGCGAACGTGCCGCTGTCGCCTTCGTCGGCATTGCAAGCGACGTACTTCTGCGGAGCCTTGAGATCGTGAACGGTCTTCCATTTGATGCCGGTCGGAAAACCTGCGCCGCCCCGGCCGCGAAGGCCTGATGTCGTGACTTCGGTGACGATGTCGATCGGCTTCATCGCCAGGGCTTTGGTCAAACCCTCGAAGCCGCCGTACTTGCGATAATCCTCGATCGATAGCGGATCGGTGATACCGCAGCGCGCGAACGTCAGCCGCTCCTGATTTTTGAAATAGGGGATTTCTTCCGTCAGCCCGTGCCCGAGCGCGTGCGATTTACCTTCGAGGAACCCAGCCTCGAAAAGCCCGGCGACATCCTTCGCCGTGACGGGGCCATATGCAACGCGGCCTTGCGCGGTTTCGACTTCAACGAGCGGCTCGAGATAGAGCATGCCTCGCGAGCCGTTACGAACGATCCGGACCTCGGTCTTTCGCTTTTTTGCTTCGCTCGCGATCGCGGTTGCAACCTCATCGGCGCCGACGGAGAGAGCTGCTGCATCGCGTGGGACAAATACCGTAATCATTCCGCGGCCTCCTTGTTGAGACCCGCAATGATTTCATCGAACCGGTGCGCATCAACTTTCCCGTACAGCCGCTCGCCAACCATAATCGCTGGGGAGAGCGCACAGTTTCCTAAGCAGAAAACTTGCTCGATCGTGACCGAGCCATCGGCGGTCGTGCCGCCGAGTGGTGTGTTCAGCGATTGTTCCGCATGGGCGCAAAGCGCGTCCGTGCCCATAGACTGGCAAGCCTCGGCGCGGCAGATTTTTACGATGTGTTTGCCGACCGGGTGGCGCTTGAAGTCGTGATAGAACGTCAAAACGCCATAGATTTCAGCGCGCGAACGGTTGAGCGCCGTTGCAATTACGGGGAGCGTTTCCTCCGGTATGAAGCCGAGTTCGTGCTGCATCTCGTGAAAAATCTCAAGTAGCTCGTCCGGCCGATTGCCGTGGCGCGCGCATACCGACACCGCCGCCAATTGGGCGGGCGTCGTGGCGCTAACCTCTTCCCTTCGAGGTTTTTGAGATGATCGTGCAACTTTCTTCGCCATTCGTGGCGTTCCTCAAGATTAGGGTCCGCGATTATCGGCTGAATTCACTACTTAGATGCGCATTTTGCCGCGTATTTCTAGTGTTTTATTTTGCCTTGGGGTTCAAATCGGTATCGCCGATCCACTCATCGACGCGGTCGATGCTGCATTGCGGTAAGCTATGAATCCAGCATAGTTACGTGATCGCGGATTTCTGCGGCATGTCTTTTGTGACGCCGGTTGCTGAAAATGCCGCAGCGGCGTCGCGGAAGGCTCGGACCAGCGGCGCCACCGGCTCCCGATCGGGAGTTATAAGCCCCACACTTGGAGCGACATCCGGATCTTTCAACGGCAAGGCATGAAGGCCCGCGTCGGTGCCGAAAATCTCGACAATATATTCCGGCATAATGCTGGGAAGACCCATCAATGTGACGTTGGAGTAGAGGTTGATTACCGAATTCGTCTCAAGAGCGGGGTCGGGTCGACAGTTGGCGACGCGAAAGGCGTGATCGATAATTCGACGGTTTTGCATGTTGGGAGTCGGCAAGCCCAGGGGCAGCTGAGCTGCCTCCCGCCAGGTCACCGACTTATGCTTCGCGTACGGATGACCATGCGGGACAAAAAGACAGTAGCGCTCCCGATAAAGCGGCGTCGCAAGCAGCCCGTTGATCGGCTCGTTGTCGAGATAGCTGATCCCGGCATCGAGTGAATAATCGTCGAGCCCGCGCAGAATTTCTTCCGAACTCAATGACATAACGGTGAAATCGATGTGCGGGTGCAGTTTCCGGACGCTATGCGTCAGGTAGGGGATCATCGGCAGGGCCGAGGGGATGGCGCCAAGAGCCAAGCGCCCCGTCAGCCCGAAGTCGCTGGTCGCGAGATGCGCCAGCTCCTGATGCATGGAGGCCCAGTTGTTGAGGATCAGCTGCGCCCATTTGAGAACGCGCTCGCCTTCCTGGGTTAGTCCTTGATAACGCTGCCCGCGCTCGACGATCGGAACGCCAAGCTCAAGCTCGAGCTGCCGGATGCGTCCCGAAAGCGTTGGCTGCGTTACGTTGCAGGCGTTAGCAGCCCGCGTGAAATGCTTCTCGCGCGCCAGGGCCACGAGATATTGAAGCTGCCGGATGTCCATTCGGCCTCGCTACCGCCGAGAGATGGACGATCATCAAGGTTTCTTGACAAGAATGCAATCGCTTGCGCCTAGCACGCCGCGGCATCCGCGTCGAAAACATGTCCCGCTAACGATCTGCCCTTGCGCGAGGCGAGATAAAGAGCGAGCGACGCAACGTCGGGCTCGTCTATTAGATCATCAAATCCACTTCCGGCGAAAACAGATGGGCCGACGGCGTTGACGCGGATGCCCTTCACCGCCCACGTGCGAGCCTCTTTCGTCGTCATGGCAGCGAGCGCGGTGCGGACGTAGCCGGCAATCGCCGCTTCCCGGCTGTTGCGCGGATGAGGCATGTTCAAAACGTTGAGAACGAGGCCTTCGCTGAGAATGAGCGACATGCGATTGGCGATGACGCGCGTCAGCTGCGCCAACGACCCGAGCTTGGCCGCAACGAGAGCATCGAGGTCGCGGTCGCGCGCAACGGCTCCGAGTTCATCGCGCGAAATGGAGGCCATGTTGATGGCCGCATCGAGTCCGCCATAGGCTTGCGCCGACGTCTGCGCGAAAGCAGCAGCCGCATTCGCCGCCGAAATGTCTTGGGTATGAAGGCGGATCTCGTGCGCGCTCTGCGTCAGCATTGCGACCAGTTCGATCAGCTCTGGAGAAAGCTCGGTCGTATGAACGATCAGTCGAGCTCTGTGCTCTGCGAAAGAGCGGGCAACATCGACTCCTGCCCCTCCTGAAAGTCCCGTGATGAGAATGCGCGCCTTCGTAAATTCACTCGGTACGTAACCATCTAAACTCGTACTGACACGATCCATGTACATGGCGCTTTGCCCTCTCTCAACAACACGCAGAACCGGCGAACGCGAGAGGCGTCGTCGGTCGCACAATAGCATGCCGATTCGCCTAACGAGACCTAAACAGACAGCCGATTCGGGTGCGTCGGCGACGGGTCAAGGGCGCTTTTGCGGCTTTGCACCGGGAGTTTGGGGAATGCGGTGACCTGGATGTGTGACCGATGCGCCCCCTCGAGGGTATGAATTGGCGAGATGCAGGCTGGTGTTCGCGAAACTTGGTGATAGGTCACGGATGCTACATTGCTTCTCGCTTCCGGGGCCTGCGAAGCTGATCACAGACGAATCGATTGGCGGCGTAAAAGGCGATGAGAAGACAAGACGAATCAAAACCCTCGGCGGCTCCTGCCCCGGCTGCAGCACCAGCCGCAGAGATGGCATCCAGGCCCGAGCCCGTGGAGGAAACGAAACGCCAGCCGAACCGGCGCGACGGCCTCGTGCTCGTCTGCATCGCAGTCGTATCTGCTGCGATCGGCGCGATGCTGTTCACGCAATTCGGACTGTCGATGCCTGCATCGATCGGCGCGGGCGTGGGCGCGTGGATTTTCTTCATGCTCGTGCACAAGCAGGTGCAGAAATCGGCGCAGATCGCCGAGCTCAAGGCCGAGCTGGCGCGTGCCCGCTTTCAAGGCGCAAGGCCGAGGCCGGCATCGGCGCGCGGGATGCAGTTGTCGCCGTACGCGGGGGGCGCAATGGGCGCCGAGACCCGGCAGCCCGATTTTGTTCCTTCCGAGAGCAAAGCCGATACATTCCAGGCGGCGCCCGGGGCCGGTCGCACGGCTTCGCCGCAGCAGCCTGCGCCGGGGCTCTCGGGCCAGCGGTTTGCGGCGAACAGTGATGTTCCCAGCGGCTTGGGCATACCTCCGCGGACGTCGGCGTCAGCGTCGCAGCCGCGCGGCTTGCCTCGCCAAGCGGATCGGAGTGCTCCCGACACGGCGGCAGACGCTCCTGCATCGATCGATCTGACCGGTATGCGCTTGCCTCCGAATACCGGGACTTCATCACCCATCGGCGGCGATGCCGCAGCGGCTCGCGAGGAAGGGTCGCAACCGCGTTCCGAAATCGCGCGCGACCAGTGGTCTTTCCGTCCGCGTTCCGAATCGCAGGTGGTGGGAGCAGCGGCGACCGCCAGCCGCGCGACCACGACTGTCGAGGGCGACTTGGAACTCGTGCAGCGCAAGATCAGGGAACTTGCCGACGAGGTGAATTTCGTCGAGGCGTCGCGTCCGGCCAAAACGCTACGCGCCGATATGCGCTCGACGCCGACGACCGACGCCATCGAGCATTCGATCGGTGCGCTCAAGGCAGCTGCGCACAACATGCGCGAGCGGCCGAATCTCGGCGACTTTATCCCCAAGCTGACGCCGTCGCCGGCCGAGGGCGGGAATGCGAAGCCGCAGTCGCTGAACAAACAAGCAGGCACTAAAGCTCCGCCACCCGCGTCCGAACCGGCGTTGCCAGGGTTGGGCGAACTCGTCATCCCTGCCACTGCCGAACGGATCGCGGGCTCTGATTTCCGGGATTCGCAGAGCCCTGCGGCTCCGGAACTTGCCGAGCCGAGTCTTGATCTGCCGTTTCCCGATCTTCCGTCTCTTGATCTCTCGCTCGGGTCAGCGTCGGCGGCGACGCTCCCGCCGCGCGCCAAGGAGATCGTGCGGGCCATCGAGCATTCCGACATGGACATCTTCCTGGCGCCGATCGTGACCTTGGCCGCGCACTCCGTGAATCACTACGAGATGACGATCGCTTTGAAGTCCGGCGAGGGCGGACAGCTCGATGCGCGCGAGGAAGATTTCACGCTCATCGGCCGCGACCTTGGAGCAAAGTTCGACGTCGAGCGTTTGCACCGCGCCGCTGCCCTGTCGATCCGCATGGAAGCGCGCGACAAGGACGGATCATTGCTGACGAGTGTCATGGGAAGTTCGCTTTCGAGCCGGCTCTTCCTTGAGACGATCGCGCGGATTTACGAGACGCGCCCGAAGATCGCGACGCAGCTCGTCGTGACGCTGACGCAGCGGGCGATCGACGATTTCACGCCCACTGTCTGGCAGGCTCTGCGCGACATGCACGCGTTCGGCTTCCGTTTCGCTCTCGATAAAATCGAGCACATGCGGACCGACTTTGCCGCTCTATCCGTTGCTGGCTTCCGTTTCCTGCGTCTTGAGCCACACGCGCTGTTCGAAGGCTTCGCGGCGCCCGATCGTTTCATTCCGGCGAACGAAATCAACCAGCGCGCGCAATCGGCGGGTCTGTCGATCATCGCCAGCGGCATTGCGGATGCAAAGGCGCAGAAGCGGTTGCTTGAAGCCGGGGTCGATCTCGGACAAGGGCCGTTATTCGGAGAGCCGCGGCAAGTCATGCTTGATATTTCGGCTGGCCGTTCCGCGGCAGCGTAAGCTGCTCTTCCGCGCATGACGGAGTGTCGCTGCGAGCCCGGGTGACAGGCCCGGGCTCGAGCGTTATAGGCGCGCATCTGGCCGGTCTCGTCCATGATCGGCAGCGAACCAGCTTTCGAAGATTCCGAGCCCACAAGATCCCATGAGCGCTATTCCCGTACTGCAATCGATCGCGCCGCTCGCACCGACAGCCGATCTTTGGTTCGTCGACATCTGGGGCGTCATACACAACGGCGTTGAGCCCTATGCGTCGTCGGTTGCGGCTTGCGAAGCCTTCCGCGAACAGGGCGGTACGGTTCTGCTCGTCACCAATTCACCGCGCCCGCGCGAAAGTGTCGGCCGGCAGCTCGATGGCATCAACGTCTCACGCTCGGCTTACGACCGCATCGTCAGTTCCGGCGACGTCTCACGAAGTCTGATCGAAGCTTGGGCCGGGAAGCCGATCCTGCACATCGGCCCTGAGCGAGACCTGCCGGTGTTCGAAGGACTTCGCGCAAAGCCCGGAGCGACCGCGGATGATGCGGCCGTTGCTGTCTGCACGGGCCTCTATGACGATGAAACCGAAACGCCTGCGGATTATGCTGACATGCTGGCGAAGCTTCGGGTTCGCGGCATCCCGATGATCTGCGCCAATCCCGATGAGAAGGTCGAGCGGGACAGCCGCATCGTTTATTGCGCCGGCGCCGTGGCACGCGCGTATGAAGCGCTGGGCGGCGAGGTGAGCTACGCGGGCAAGCCGTTCAGGCCGGTCTATGATCTCGCGCTGCAAATCGGCTGCACGTTGCGCGGCGGTGCAATTCCGAAAGAGCGCGTTCTCGCCATCGGAGACGGCGTCGCGACCGACATCGCGGGCGCCGGGAATTTCGGCATCCGCTCCGTCTTCATCGCCAGCGGCGTTTACGTGACGAACGGCGAAGCCATCGGCGACGCCGCGGCCCGTCTCTTTGCGCCGACCATGCCCCAACCCGCGGCCGTCATGGACGCATTCGTCTGGTAATTATTCCGTCCCGGGCAGGCGAGAATCCGTCCAAGTATCCGCAATGGTGAAAATGATCGGCCTGCACAGATCCCGGCCTTCGCCGAGATGACGGCGTCAGAAGGGCTCGCTGGGATGATAACTATTCCGCGGCTTCGCGACCGAATTGGAGTTCGGCGAGGCGAGCATAGATGCCGCCACGGCGGACCAGCTCGCCGTGCGTGCCGGCTTCGACGATGCGCCCCTTCTCCATGACCACGATGCGATCGGCCTTCTGCACCGTCGCAAGGCGATGCGCGATGACGAGCGTCGTGCGTCCCTCGACGAGACCTTCGAGAGCCCGTTGCACGGCGACTTCGCTCTCGGCATCGAGCGCGCTCGTCGCTTCGTCGAGCAACAGGATCGGCGCATTCTTCAATATGGCGCGGGCAATCGCGATGCGCTGACGTTGTCCACCGGACAGCGATGTGCCGCGTTCGCCAAGCTTGCAGTCATAGCCGCCGGGCAGTGCGCGAATGAATTCATCGGCCTGAGCCGCAACCGCGGCCTGGCGAATTTGCGAAAGTGTAGCGTCCGGCGTGCCGTAGCGAATGTTCTCGGCAATCGTGTCGGCAAAGAGCGCAACGTCTTGCGGAACCACTGCGAGCCTGTGACGGAGTTCGGTCAAGTCTGCGTCGGCGACGTTGACGCCATCGATGCGCACGATGCCGGACCCCGGATCGTAGAAGCGCAGGAGCAGGTTGAAGATCGTGCTCTTTCCTGATCCGGACGGGCCGACGAGCGCAATCGTTTCTCCCGGTTTGACGCTGAATGAAACGTCATCGAGCGCATTCTCGGCGGAACGCGTAGGATAGGCGAACGTGACGTTCTCGAATGCGACCGTGCCGAGCGGCGGCTTCGGCAAGGGCACAGGATTTTCTGGCGAGCGGATCTCCGGAATCGTCGCCATCATTTCGGTCAGCCGTTCCGCGGCGCCTGCCGCCTGCGTGATCTCACCCCAGACTTCCGATAACTCGGCGAGCGCGCCGGCCGCGAACAGTGCATAAAGAACGAACTGGCCAAGGCGGCCGCCACTCATATCGCCGGAGATGACGGCCGAGGCGCCATACCAGAGTACGCCGGTAATGCTTGCCACGGTCAGGAAGATTGCGATTCCGGTGAGCGCCGCGCGGGCGCGCATCCGCTGCCTCGCCGCATCAAAAGCTTTTTCGACGGCGCGACCGAAGCGATCGGTCACCGCATACTCGTTGACGTAAGCCTGCATCGT
>JAICLG010000134.1 GCA_025927515.1 Hyphomicrobium sp. | reverse complement strand
TCCGCAGAGAGGAACGCGTCTCCCAATCTTCGTTCGTCAATGAATCTGCCGCCGTGTCCGTCGCCTCAATCAAACACAGCCGCGGCGAGGCTGCGGCTTGAGTACCGGGAACACCGTCACCATGACTGAAAAACTCGTCATCATCGGCAACGGCATGGCGCCAGGGCGCATGCTCGAACATTTATTCGAGACGGCCCACGGCCGCTACGACGTCACGATCTTCAACGCCGAGCCACGCGTCAATTACGATCGCATCATGCTTTCTCCCGTCCTTTCGGGTGAGAAAAGCTATGAGCAGATCATCATTCATGGCGACGGCTGGTACATCAAGAATGGCATCATGCTCTACAAGGGCCACAAGATCGTCGCCATCGATCGTGTCGCCAAGACCGTGGCTTCGGATCATGGCGTCGTCGAGCGGTACGATAAACTCGTCATCGCAACAGGATCGGTGCCGTTCATCCTTCCGGTGCCGGGCAACAATCTTGCGGGCGTGCTGAGCTATCGCGATCTCGACGACGTCAATGCCATGCTGCTCGCGGCGCAGTCGCGTATGAAGGCCGTCATCATCGGCGGCGGTCTTTTGGGGTTGGAAGCGGCCGCGGGTCTCGAAGCACGCGGAATGGACGTCACGGTCTTGCATCTGATGCCGACGCTCATGGAGCGTCAGCTGGATGCCGCCGCCGGCTATCTGCTGCAAAAGGCTATCGAAGATCGCGGCATCAAGGTGATTTGCAATGCCAGTACTAAGGCCATCGTTGGCGACAAGAGGGTCGAAGGGGTCGAACTTCATGATGGGCGTATCATTCCCGCGAGACTCGTCGTCATGGCGGCTGGCATCAAGCCGAATGCGAGCCTCGCCAAGGAGGCGGGCCTCGCAACCAATCGCGGCATCGTTGTCGACGCCGGTATGCGCACGTCAGATCCGGATATCTATGCTGTTGGCGAATGTGCGGAGATCGGCGGTCACGTTTATGGTCTCGTCGCTCCGCTTTATGAAATGGCTCGCGTCGCCGCGGCTCACCTCGCTGATGATACGAGTACGGCGGCATTCGTGCACAGTGACACGCCGACGAAGCTCAAGGTCACCGGCATCGAGCTTTTTTCGCTCGGAGACTTCGCGGATGGCGAAGATCGTCACGAGATCGTTCTGCGTGACGCGTCTGCCGGTGTCTACAAGCGTCTCGTTCTGAAGGACAACCGCATCATCGGCACAGTGCTCTATGGCGAGACAGCCGACGGCGCATGGTTCAACGACCTGAAGAAGAAACAGGTCGACATCAGCGATATGCGCGACACGTTGATCTTCGGCCAGGCCTATCAGGGAGGGACCTCCCTCGACCCTATGGCGGCCGTTGCAGCCTTGCCCGATGACGCAGAGATCTGCGGCTGCAACGGCGTGTGCAAGGGTAAAATCGTAAGCGCGATTCAAGAGAAGAGCCTGACGTCACTGGACGATGTGCGCGCCCACACCAAAGCCTCCGCTTCGTGTGGTTCGTGCACGGGCCTCGTCGAGCAGGTGATGGCACTCACGCTCGGAGAGTCATACAACCCTTCGACTGTTCAGCCGATGTGCGGATGCACGACGCTCGGACATGACGACGTGCGCCGCCTGATCAAGGCGAAGAGTCTCAAGAACATCTATGCCGTCATGCAAGAGCTCGGATGGAGCACCTCCTGCGGCTGCGCCAAATGCCGTCCAGCCTTGAACTACTATCTTGTCTGCGATTGGCCCGGCGAGTACGCCGACGATTATCAATCGCGGTTCATTAATGAACGCGTGCACGCTAATATTCAAAAGAACGGCACGTATTCCGTCGTTCCGCGCATGTGGGGCGGAGTGACGAGCGCGAAGGAGCTTCGCGCGATTGCCGACGCTGTCGACAAGTTCAACATTCCGACGGTGAAGGTGACTGGCGGCCAGCGCATCGACATGCTCGGCGTCAAGAAAGAAGATCTTCCCGCGATCTGGGCCGACCTTTGCAAGGTTGGTTTCGTCTCGGGTCATGCCTATGCCAAGGGCCTGCGTACCGTGAAGACGTGCGTCGGAACGGATTGGTGTCGCTTCGGTACGCAGGATTCGACGGGCTTTGGCATTCGGATCGAGAAGTTCATGTGGGGCTCGTGGACGCCGGCCAAAGTCAAAATGGCGGTCTCGGGTTGTCCGCGAAACTGCGCAGAAGCGACATGCAAGGACGTCGGCGTCATCTGTGTCGATTCCGGTTACGAGATTCATTTCGCAGGAGCCGCAGGTCTCGACATCAAGGGCACCGAGGTGTTGGGCCTCGTAAAGTCCGAGGATGAAGCTCTCCAAGTCATCGTGGCGCTCGTGCAGATGTATCGTGAGCAGGCGCGCTATCTCGAACGCATCTACAAGTGGGCGAAACGCATCACCGTTGGTGAAATCCGCCGACAGGTTCTCGACGATCTTGAAAAGCGCAAGAGCTACTACGAGCGCTTTGTTTATTCGCAAAAATTTGCGCAGGTCGATCCTTGGTCGGAGCGCGTTTCCGGTCTTCACAAGCATGAGTTCAGGCCGTTGGCGGCGGTCGGCATGGCAGACGCGGCGGAGTGATCTCGATGACGTGGGCTTTGATCGGCAGCATCAGCGATATCCCGCGGCGCGGGGCGCGGTGTATCGAAACGCCTCAAGGCAAAATTGCGGTATTCCGCACGGCGGAAGATCGCGTGTTCGCCATTGAGGATCACTGTCCGCACAAGGGTGGGCCGCTGAGCCAGGGCATTGTGCACGGCGCAGCCGTGACGTGCCCGCTGCATAACTGGGTTATTTCTCTCGAAACGGGAAAAGCCCTGGGCGCTGACGAAGGCGCTGTCCGCACTATCCCGATCAAGGTTGAAAACGACATGCTCTTTGTCGCGCTTGCTACCGTGACCGATTGTGCAGCATAGAGCGGAACGCTCGATGACGGCGCCGCGGCCCATCAAAACGACTTGCCCGTACTGCGGTGTCGGCTGTGGCATCGTCGCGGAAGTCACCGCTGACGGAAAGGTCTCGGTGCGGGGAGACAAGGATCATCCGGCGAACTTTGGCCGCTTATGCTCGAAAGGCTCGGCACTCGGCGAAACGGTCGATCTCGACGATCGGTTGCTTTATCCGGAAGTAGATGGGCAGCGAACGAGCTGGGACGCTGCGCTCAATCTTGTCGCTTCGCGTTTTTCCGAAACGCTCGCCGAGCACGGACCGGAGTCGGTCGCATTTTACGTTTCCGGCCAGCTGCTGACGGAAGATTATTACGTCGCCAACAAGCTGATGAAGGGATTCATCGGTTCCGCGAACATCGACACGAATTCGCGGCTTTGCATGGCCTCGTCCGTCGCCGGCCACAAGCGCGCGTTCGGCTCGGATACTGTGCCGGGCTGTTATGAAGATCTCGAGCTTGCGGACCTTATCGTGCTCGTCGGCTCAAACCTCGCCTGGTGTCACCCCGTTATCTATCAGCGCATTGTCAGCGCTAAAGAGAAACGGCCGGAAATGAAAATCGTATTGATCGATCCGCGCAGGACGATGACGGCCGATAGCGCCGATCTGCATCTGCCGATCAAGCCGGATGGAGATGTTGCGCTGTTTGTCGGCCTGCTTAAGCATTTGGCCGATACCGAAACGATCGATCGTCATTTCATATCCTCGCACACGTCAGGATTCGCCGAAGCGCTGCGAGGGGCGCAGGCTGTCGATGTGTCGAGGATCATCGAACGTACGAGCCTCGATCGTTCCGAACTTGAAGCATTCTACGATCTTTTTGCGCGAATCGAGAAAACGGTCACAGTCTTCAGCCAAGGCGTCAATCAATCTTCGTGCGGGACCGACAAGGTCAACGCCATCATCAATTGTCATTTGGCGACAGGCCGTATCGGAAAGCCGGGCGCAACTCCCTTTTCCATCACAGGCCAGCCAAATGCCATGGGCGGTCGCGAGGTCGGTGGCCTTGCGAATGCGCTCGCGGCTCATATGGAAATCGACGATGCTGAAGATCGTGACCGCGTCCAGCGCTTCTGGCGGTCGCCCGCGATCGCGTCGAAGCCCGGGCTCAAGGCCGTCGATATGTTTCGCGCCGTTGCCGACGGGCGGATCAAAGCGCTCTGGATCATGGCGACGAACCCGGCGGTTTCGATGCCCGATGCGGGTGATGTCGAAGCGGCCATTCGCAATTGTCCGTTTGTGGTCGTCTCCGACGTCATCGCCGAGACCGATACCGTGCGTCATGCGCACGTTCGGTTGCCTGCTGCGGCTTGGGGCGAAAAAAGCGGAACCGTAACAAATTCGGAGCGGCGGATCTCGCGGCAACGGAGCTTTCTGCCACTTCCGGGCGAGGCGCTTCCCGACTGGTTGATCATCTGTGAGGTGGCGAAACGCATGGGCTTTGGTGAAGCCTTCGACTTCAAATTGCCCTCGGAAATCTTCGCGGAGCACGCGGCGCTTTCAGCCTTTGAAAACGACGGCAAGCGCGATTTTGATATTGGTGCAATCGCGGGCATTTCCGAAGCAGATTTCGATGATCTCAAACCGTTTCAGTGGCCGCGACCAACAACCTCGGATTCACCCACTCGGTTTTTTGAGGATGGGAATTTCTTTACCCCGGATCGCAAGGCTCGCTTCGTTGCGGTGGCTATCGGAGGTTTGCCCCGAACGAAGGTTGACTTTCCCCTCACGCTGAACACCGGCCGTGTTCGCGATCATTGGCACACGTTGACGCGAACAGGAAAAAGCCAGCGACTGTCCCAACATTATGGCGAGCCTTTTGCTGAAATTCACCCCGAGGATGCTCGGCGTTACAAAATCGAAGACGCCGACCTCGTTCGAGTTTCCACGGGAACCGCATTCGTTCTCGTGCGCGTACTTATCTCGACGCGCCAGCAACCCGGCTCGATCTTCGTTCCAATGCACTGGACGGATCAGTTCGCTTCGAAGGCTCGCGTCGATACTCTGGCGCCATCCATTGTGGATGCCGTTTCCGGACAACCCGCGTCGAAGAACATCGCCGTCCGGATAGAACGTTTCGACGCCGCGACGTATGGTTTCGCGGTTCTCGCTCGAAAACCCGAGAACGTCGATGCCGAGTATTGGGCGCTCGCAAAATGTAGCGAGGGTTGGCGTGTCGAGCTTGGTTTTGGGTCCGCGCGCGAGGACTGGGCTGCGTTCGCCGATGCGCTTTTCGGTGCTGTGGAGAATGCCGAAACCATCGCCTTTCACGATCGCCAAAGTTCGAGCTACCGGTTCGCCTGCTATAAGGAGGACGGCCTGTTAGGCGCGCTTTTTCTTGCGCCGGAACCGGTGGCTGTCTCGCGCGACTGGGCAGTTGCGCAACTTGCGGTGCCACATCCAAAAGGAACCACTCGCTTCAAGATCGTCGCAGGCCGGCCAGGCGCGGGCGGGGCTGACAAGGGCGCGACGGTCTGCTCGTGTTTCGGCGTCGGCGCCAACGAGATTGCAGCTGCCGCGAGGCGCGGCTGCCGCACGGTCGCATCCGTCGGAGAAGCACTTCAGGCCGGCACCAACTGCGGATCGTGTCGTGCTGAAATCCGGACGATCATAGAATCGCAAAACATCCAAGCAGCTGAGTGAACTGGTCCAGGCCGTGTCCGACAACTTCGCGAGGCACGCTGCTTTCGCGAGCGGCTAATCTCTGCTTCCGTCCGGCCAGTCGGGCTGCTTTAATGTAACAAAAGCGCTCGCTTTGGCGTATCAGGAGTACGCAAAGCCCATCGTTGAAAGGTGGAAAATGGAGCAGTACAAAAGAGATCCGGAGGTCATCGCCAAGCTCACTCCTGAGCAGTATCGCGTGACACAGGAAAGCGGAACGGAGCGCCCCGGCACGGGTGAGTATCTCGATAACAAAGAGCCGGGCATCTACGTGGACATCGTCTCCGGCGAGCCGTTGTTCGCTTCATCCGACAAGTTTGAATCTGGCTGCGGGTGGCCGAGCTTCACGAAGCCGATTGAGCCCGCCAATGTGAAAGAACTGCACGACGCGTCGCACGGGATGAATCGGACGGAAGTTCGATCGCGCAATGGCGACAGCCACCTCGGCCACGTATTTCCCGATGGTCCGAGAGATCGAGGGGGGCTGCGCTACTGCATAAACTCGGCGTCGTTGCGATTCATTCATCGCGACGACATGGAAGCGGAGGGCTATGGCGCATATCTCAGCCAAGTGGAGGACATCAGGTGACCGAGGAACGTGCAATTCTCGCGGGCGGCTGCTTCTGGGGAATGCAGGATCTCATTCGCCGGTATGAGGGCGTGATCTCGACGCGCGTCGGCTACACCGGCGGAGACGTGCCGAGCGCGACTTATCGCAATCACGGTACTCATGCCGAAGCCATCGAGATTATTTTCGATCCGACGAAGTTGAGCTATCGAGAGATCCTTGAGTTTTTCTTCCAGATCCACGACCCAACGACGTTAAACCGTCAAGGTAACGATGTGGGTCTCAGCTACCGCTCGGCAATTTTCTACGCCAGCCCAGACCAAAAGCGCATCGCGGAGGAAACGATCGCCGAGGTGAACGCATCCGGCCTTTGGCCGGGCAAGGTTGTTACGCAAGTCGTTCCCGCCAGCGAATTCTGGGAGGCGGAGCCGGAACATCAGGACTATCTGGAGAAGTACCCGAATGGGTATACGTGCCATTACGTCCGGCCTAATTGGAAGCTCGGCCTGAAGAAAGCCGGCTGACGACTCTGCTGTTCTTGCGCAACGTTGCTCGCAGTAGGCGCGGCGGGTCGAGTTCCCGCGTGCATGGCGCTGAGAACGCCGACGTTCACAGAGTGACCGATGTGGCCTTACGCGACTCCGGGCTCGCATGCGCGCGGCTACTTACGACGTATCGCGCCGCGAAATATGCAAAGTAATTCAAATTAACCGTCAAAACACATTCGTGTTGAAGGGGTTTGTTAGCCAAGCTAATCCTTGGATAGGCAACAAGGGTTCTCGTCATGCATACCGTTGTTAATTTCTGTCTCACGCTTTGGGATTGCGTGGGTGGTGGATCGTCTGGCGGCGGACCATCGCCAGCTCCTGAGATCAACGCGCATGGCGCGATCGCGGCGATTGCATTGCTCTTAAGCGTGGTTGTCGTATTGCGCGAAAGGTCGAGGTCTCGCGCCTCGTAAGATCTGCGTCGGCTTTGCGCGTGGCAAGTCGGCAGCCCGATCCGGTCTCACATTAGATTAGGCGGCGCGTGGTCCACCCTGCGCTGCCTGCATGTTCCAGCACGGTTCGTCGAAGGTATTGTTCGCGTCCGCTCGGGCGCTTTTTTTTCTTGCAACGGCCCTTCCACAAGCAATGGCGCATAGTTGCGCGTCGATCGCTTTTTATAAAGCTCAGCAACGGTGAGGGCGCAAGCGGCCCGAGATCACCGTGCGGTGATCCAGAGTTAAGCGCCGCCGCCCCCCAGACCATTTGCAAAAAATCCGCCGAGTGCTGGTGTGTGGATGTTTACCAAGCGTCATCGCCATTGAATGCGTGATTGACTATAGCGCGAACCTATACAAATTATCTATCGGTATACGGCGCAGTTCATTCGACTCCAGCTTCAATGAGGGTGACATGCCTGCTCGAAGCTATCCCCCTGGCACCGTTCTGATGCGACCCATGCTCGACGGTTTGGCGCGCAATTGGTGGCTCATCCTTTTGCGTGGTATTTGCGCGATCATTTTCGGGCTGCTGGCCATCGCCTGGCCGGGGCTCTCGCTCTTCACTTTGATTATTCTCTATGGCGTGTTTGCCTTGTTCGATGGAGGGCTTGCCATAGGGGCTGCGATCATGGGCGACACACCGGCGCCGCGTTGGTGGCTTGCGCTAGTCGGCGTGCTCGGCATCGCCGCGGGTGCCGTAACACTGGCGTGGCCCGGCATTACCGGACTGGTGCTTTTGTTCTTTATTGCAGGCTGGGCGATTGCGGCAGGCGTATTTCAAATCGTCGGGGCGATCAGGCTGCGCAAGGAAATCAATGACGAGTGGCTTCTGATCGCCAGCGGCGTGGTCTCCGTCCTCTTCGGGATTCTGATATTGATGTTTCCCGGTGCGGGCGCGCTGAGCCTTGCCTTCGTGATCGGGATTTTCGCGCTCGTTTATGGCTTCCTGCTCGTCGGCTTTGCCATGAAGCTGAGGAAGC
>JAICLG010000383.1 GCA_025927515.1 Hyphomicrobium sp. | reverse complement strand
GATCGCGCCGGCGCATGTCGTCAATATCAGTTCGGATGCGGTGTTCGCCGACGCGCCGGTGCCGCTGAACGAGGGCTCGGCCAAGGCGCCCGGCAGCTATCACGGCGTCATGCACCTCGCGCGCGAGATCATCTTCACGACGGAAGTAAAGGCGCCGCTCGCGATCCTTCGCCCGACGCTGATTTACGGCGCGAGGGACCCGCACAATGGCTATGGGCCGAACCAATTCCGCCGCAAAGCAGATCGCGGCGAAGTGATCACGTTGTTCGGCCAAGGTGAGGAGCGGCGCGACCATGTCGCCGTAGAGGACGTCGCCGAGATCGCCGCGCGCGTGCTCGCGCATCGTTCGCAGGGCAGCCTGAACGTGGCGTCGGGAAGGGTGACCAGTTTCCACGATGTGGCCGAGCTTGCGGTGCGTTTGTCAGGCAGACGGGTGACGATTGAGGGTTCCGAGCGGCGCGGTCCGATGCCGCACAACGGCTATCGTCCGTTCGACGTGTCGGCCACCCATGCCGCGTTTCCCGATTTCAAATATCAGGCGCTGGAAGACGGCATGGCGAAGGCGCAGCTATCGGAGGCGATGCATGGCTGAAGTCGATCTGCTGCGCTCCCTGCCGAAGGCCAAGCGCAATATTCAGAAGCGCGCCGACGCCAAAGATCCGGCCGTGGTGGCGATTGCGAAGCAATACGGCGAAATGTATTGGGATGGTCCGCGCGAATACGGCTACGGCGGTTATAAGTACGATGGCCGGTGGCGGGCGGTGGCGCGGGACATCATCGAGCACTACCGCCTGAAGCCCGGCATGCGCGTGCTGGACGTGGGCTGCGGCAAAGGATTCCTGGTCAAGGATCTGATGCTGGAGTGCCCGGCGCTGGAAGTCTTCGGGCTCGACGCCTCGCTCTACGCGATCCTGCGCGCGCCGGAGGAATTGACGGGACGATTGCATCTCGGCACGGCCGAGAAGCTGCCGTTTCGGGACCGGTCGTTCGATTGTGTGATTTCGCTCAACACAATCCATAACTTTCCACGCGCCCGGGCGGTCAAGGCAACGGCGGAGATCCAGCGCGTCTCGAAGGGCCATTCTTTCATCGTCGTCGACAGTTATTTGACGCCGGAGCAGAAGGAGATTTTCGAGAGCTGGGTCTTGACCGCCGAATTTCACGATTATCCGCAAGGCTGGCTCAAGGTGTTCGCCGAGGCCGGCTACACCGGCGACTGGAACTGGACGATCATCGAATGATGCTTCCCTACGAACCGTTTGCCCTTTGCTCTCCCTACGCCGAGCGTCACGGCAAAGGCGACACGACAGCTTCGTTCACGTCACTGGATTGAGCGCACATGGCAAAGACGTATTGCATTCTCGGCGGTGGCGGCAGCTTCGGCATCCATGCGGCGATGTACCTGCTCGATCATGCCAATCCGAAAAAGGTCATCGGTATCGGACGCAATCCGCTGCGTCCCGAGCCGTTCTCGCTGAACATCGATAAGCGGAACGGCTATGAATACCACGCCCGGCACGTGACCTACGAGCTCGACCTGCTGCTCGAACTGCTCGATAGGGAGAAGCCGGAGATCATCGTCAACTTCGCGGCGCAAGGCGAAGGCGCGGTGTCGTGGAAGCATTCCTGGCGGTTCTTCGAGACCAATTCGATGGCGCTCGTACGGCTCGCCGAGGAGCTGATGAAGCGCGACTGGCTGGAACGATTCATTCAGATCGGGACGTCGGAGATGTACGGATCGGTCGATCACGCGACCAAGGAAGATGAGCCGATCAAGCCGTCATCGCCTTATGCGGCATCGAAGGTCGCCTTCGACCTCTACCTCGTCTCCGTGCATCGGTTCCTCAAATTCCCGATGAACATCATCCGCCCGTCGAACGCGTATTGTCCAGGCCAGTTGCTTCATCGCGTCATCCCGAAGGCGATCTGGTGCGGGCTGAAAGGCGTGAAGCTGCCGCTGCACGGCGGCGGTCGTGCGGAAAGGTCCTACATCCATGCGCGCGATCTCGGTCGCGCGATTCATCTGGTGGCGGAGAAGGCTCCGCTCGGGACGATCTACAATGCCGGGCCGGCGCAACCGTCGTCCATTCGCGAAGTAGTGGAGCGCACCGCTGCGGCGCTCGGCATGCCGTTCGGCCAGCTTTGCGAAGTGAGCGGAGACCGGCTCGGCCAGGACAGCCGCTACTGG
>JAICLG010000170.1 GCA_025927515.1 Hyphomicrobium sp. | reverse complement strand
GGCGAATTCTTGATCTCGGCGCGAACATTGGCATGGCAGCGCTTGCACTCGCTGCACAATTTCCGAAATCGGAATTTATTCTCGTTGAGCCTGATCCGCGCAACATAAAACGTCTTCGGCGCACGGTCGAGTGGAACACGTTGCAAGGCGTAATCGCCACCTGCGCTGTGGGCCCAAAATCTGAACGCCTAATGCTGCGGACGGGAAAAAATCCGACATGCAGCGCGCTTCAAACGTCGCAAATGCACAAACTGCCGAATACCATCGAAGTTGCCGTCCGCACCGTCGAAGATATTCTCGCCGAATTCGGATGGAGCCGCGTTGATCTTGTCAAAGTGGATATCGAGGGCACGGAAGAAGCTCTGCTGACGCAGAATAACGGCTGGCTCGCGCGCACCAACGCACTGATCTTGGAGATCCACCCAAGTTGCAGCGTTACGGCAATAGCAAATGCAATTTCTCATTACGGCTTTGAGCTTCGACGACACGGCACAGGACGAGAACCCGTCTATGTGGCAACGCGTAAGGAGGCATGCGGCCTATGCTGACAAGACAAAAAATGCGCGACGCTTTGCGTGCCAACCTCCCATTTTCATTGTGGCACATGGCCGGATTTGCAAGCCGCGTGCCGAGCTATTGGCATATCGACCGAAGCAAGGCTCTTGGAATACGCAATCAAATCGGTGGCCTGCCGCTTTACGTTGCCGGGAACATCCACGTCTTTCCGCCTGAAAGCCTCACCGCCTATCTCAATTGGCATCATCATGGCGTCGAGTTCAACGAGTCGCGCACCGAAGCGCGGGCATTCATCGAGCTTTCCCGAGGGCGTTCGCAGCTTATCGACGTCGGCGCGCAAACCGGATTTATGTCTGCATTGTTCGCCCACTCACGATCACGCCCATCCCGCATTCTTTCCGTTGAGCCGGACCCGCAGGTTCAGCCGCTTCTCAAACGTGCACGCGAGCTAAATACAGATGATCATATCGACTGGGAGATCGCACCCACCGCCGTATCCGACTTTTCGGGGCGTCTGCTCATGCCCGTCAGCAACAAGCTTCACGAACTCACCGACAACGTTTGCAAATCCACTGAAATCGAAGTTCCCGCGGCCACACTGGCGAGTCTCCTCGACGGGATCGATTGGTCTCCGGACATCATAAAGATCGACGTGGAATCGTTTGAGTACGAAATCCTTTGCTCATCCCTTCCGGTGATCGAAACACTGAAACCCGCGCTCCAACTCGAAGTACATTGGCAAATGCTCGCAAGGCGAGAAAAGGATCCTCGCAATTTTCTCGGACCGCTCGCCGCCATCGGCTATCGCGGCTTGCAAAGTGGATATCGCAACCTCGATCGCTGGCTACGCGCGGGCCGCAACGAAGCCGTTTCCCGGTTCTCACTCAGCGCCCAGTAATCTGCTGCCTGCCGAATTCATTCAGAGCGCAGATGCCTTCGGTAAACACCACTCTTCGATCGTTCACGAGGACTGAAAAGCATCTCACGCGGCCAATGACCGATCCCGACAAACCAACCATCCTGATCGTCGTCGCATCGCTCGCGGCGGAAGGAACACCTCGCTTGGCGCTCGAGCTCAGCCGCGTTTGGATGGCGAGAGGAATACGACCGGTCGTTGCCGTGATGCACGAGACGCCGGACGACCTTCGTCCCGATTTTGATGCGCTCGGAGTCGAGTACGTCAACCTTGGCATTCCGCATCGGGGATATGCGCGCTATGTCAAGCTGACCTATAAGCTCTTTGCGCTCGCTCGGCGTTACCGTGCGTGCGCTCTGCTGTCGATGCCGCTCGGTTGGCACGCATTCATGGCCATCGGTGCCCGCCTCGCAGGAATCCGGGGCGTTGTCGCTCATATCGGAAACTATCCGGACACCTCCGCGAACAGAATCCTTTCTAAATTTCGCTTGCTGGTTCAGCTCGGACGGCCTTTTACCGACCATCTCGTGTGTTGCAGCCACTATGTTCGCGACGGCGCCGTGCGCCGCTTTGGCGTCAGCCGACGGGAAACGGCGGTCGTCTACAACGGCCTGCCTCTAAGCGTATTTGCCCGAGCCTCGGAATATCCCCGCGCGGCAACGATGAGTGACAAGCCGATGATCATTGGCATGGTCGCACGATTAGAACGGCACAAGGATCAGGCGACGTTGATACGGGCGGCCCGTATCCTCAAAGAGCGCGGCCGCAATATCCAGGTCTGGCTCATCGGTGAAGGCGACCGTCGGCTGGAACTCGAACATTTAATCCAAGACAACAACGTTCGCGAGATCGTCAAGCTGCTTGGAATGCGCCGGGATGTGGCGGATCTCATCGGCCACATGCATCTGTTCGCATTCTCGACGACGCCCGATGAAGGCCTGGGAATTGCATTGCTAGAGGCAATGGCGGCGGGCGTGCCGATCGTTGCGAGCGACGTCGGCGCCTGCCGTGAAGTTTTGGATAACGGCCAGTCGGGCTATCTCGTATCTCCCGGAGACCCCGTAGCGCTCGCCGACGCAATTGACGCTGTATGCTCCGATGCACCGAGCGCCCAGGAGCGCGCCGCGAAGGCGCGTCAGAAGGTTCTCCGCGAATTCTCCATCGAAGAAATGGCTTGGCGGTATGCTGCTCTCCTTGACGTGGGCCCGACCGTCGCCGGACCGTCCGCCATCTCGGCAACTCCGGGGTTCGCTCATTGACAAAAGTCATGCACGTAATCGCTGGCCTTCGCATCGGCGGTACGGAGATGATGTGCCTTCGCCTGACGCGCCACTGGAACGATGAATTCGACCAGCATGTCGTTGCCTGGTCACCGGCAGACAGGGCCCTTGAACCGGAATTTCGGGGAATCGCTCGCTGTACTCTCAGCGTTGCTCCTGACAGGGCGCTATCGCGTTTCCAGAAATGGAAATGGATTGTCGCGATGATCGCGCGCGAGCGTCCCGACGCCGTTCTGATCCACATCTTTGGTATCCCGCACCTGATAGTTGCGGCGGCAGCGCGGCTCGCGGGCGTAAAATCCATCGCCGCGTGGGCCGGAAATCCGCCGCCGGAAGAGCCGTCTCCACGGCGTCGCTATAAGACGATCATCACGATATCCAAACTTCTCCGTTGTCCGATCGTCACTTGCTCGACCGCTGTCGAACAAGAATTCCTAAAGCTCGGAGTCAAACTCCCTCGAAATTCTAAACCTTCACCGAATGGCATAGACGTTAACGCCGTATTCGATGAGGCTGAGCGAGCCCGCAAAGCGCAGCCCGACCCACCTCCAGTAATTGCGATGGTGTCACGGCTCGATACCATCAAGGACCATGCGACATTGCTGAATGCGTTTGCACGCGTGCGATTGCGTATGCCCGAAGTCCAACTCTGGATCGTTGGCGAAGGCGCATGCCGAAGGCAACTTGAGGCACTCGCAGAGGATCTCGGTATTTGCGACGCCACAACGTTCTTTGGCAACCGAAGCGACGTGCCGAGCTTGCTCGGCCAAGCAACCATATTTGCATTTAGCACGACCCGTGCCGAGGGATTCGGGATCGTATTGATTGAAGCGATGGCCGCGGGCGTTCCGATCGTCGCCAGCGATGTCGCGGCGTGCCGCGAAGTTCTAGCGGGCGGCAAGACCGGCATTCTCGTTCCACCTTCCGATCCCGAACGCATGTCCGAAGCCATCCGGCATTTGCTTGATCTTCCGGAAACACGCAAACGCCTGACCGACGCGGGATTACGTCGTGTCCAAAATAAATATGCCATCGAAATCTGCGCTAGACGCTGGGAGAACATATTGTTCACAAAACCGACTCGAATGAGTGAGCCCGCCGCATGCGTATCCTGACGTGCGTCGGCGACGCGACATCAATCCGTACGCATGGCGGGTTACCATTCCATCTCCTCGAAGCGGGGCGACACGCCGGATTTATCGATTGTGGATGGAAACTCGCGCCCGAACGGCTTCGCCTAAAGCGTGCATTCTGGAATCTTCGGCGTTGCGTCACGCACGGCGAAGTGGGCGGCTATCAATACTCGCCGGAATTCATCCGCTCGCTACTTACGCAAGCGCCGAAGACAAAAGCCGATACCGATGAAATCATCAGCATCTTTCCTCTTCTTCCAACGGATCATTCCAAGTTTTCCAGCGTCTCGCTTTACATCGATGCCACGCTAAAAAATAATTTTGAAGATTATCGCCTTGAAGAACAGTTAGGAAAGTCGATCACGTCCGAAGCTCTCGAACGGGAGCGCGCCCTTTATCTTCAGGCAACCCGAGTCGTGTGCAGATCGAAGGTTGCAGCTAAATCCGTCGTCGAAGACTATGGTGTCGATCCGCAGAACGTACACTTCGTGGCCGGTGGCGCAAATATATCACGAGATGCAATCACATCAGGCCTGCCGATTAACTTCGACACGATGAAACCCTTGCGGCTTGGCTTTATTGGCAAGGACTGGAAGCGCAAGAACCTCCCATTCCTTCTCGATGTCGCGGAGATCCTGCATGCTCGCGGGCTGGACGTCGAGGTCGCCGCGGCAGGATTCGCTCCAGGCCTTGGCCCAAAGCATCCATTGCTACGGCCCATCGGCTTCATCGACAAACATCGCAACCTAAGAGAGTTCATCGCGTTCGTGCGCTCGTGCCATTTCTTATGCCTTTTTTCATTTGCCGAAGCATTCGGGATTTCGAATCGCGAGGGACTTCTCCTTGGCGTGCCCATCCTGGCGAGGGACGTCGGCGGCATTCGCGATGCCGTTCCGAATGACTGCGGATGTCTCTTCGACCCGACGGCAAGCGCCGACGCAATCGCCGACGTCATCGCCGAATACGTCAACGATTGCGATCGCTATCGCGCGCTTCGCGCGCACGTCACCGAACGTTCAAACGAATTTACCTGGGACGCGGCTGTGCAAAAAATGATCGAGATCTGGGCTGGATCCAAAGCGCATTCCTATTCGGTGGTCGGGTCCGCGCATGCCTAAAAGCCCTAACATGAGCGTTTCCGTCATACAGCCCGGCGCCCGCCTGCATTATGCTGTGCCGGCGCTCTTGCAGCGCGCCGGCATGCTCAGAAGTTTCTATACCGACCTTTGCGCCAGCATTGGCCCTCTACGCTACATTCGATATCTATGGCCCACAAAGCTCCAGCCGCCATCCGTGCGCCGCATGCTTGGCCGGCAGCTGCCGCCGGATTTACCTCGCGGCAAGGTGCGCCATATAGCCGGCCATCACTTGGCAAATTGCGCGAGGCAAAAGCTTCGCTTGAGTCAACGCACCACAAGCTCCATTCCGCAACTGCTTGAGCTTGCCAGAACGCAGCATTGCGATGGTGCCGATGCTCTGTACACGGTTATGGTCAACGACGATCTCGATTTCTGCCGGGAAGCAAAAGCACGCGGCTGCCGCATCATCCACGAAGTGATGCTCAATCCCGATATCGGAATTTGGCTGGACGAGGAACACAAGCTGTTCCCTGACGTCGCGCGCGAAATCCCAACCCTGGACGAGATACAGCAAGGCCGTCAGCTCGATCGAGAAAAGTATCAGATCTCGGATCTCGTCTTGGTCCCCTCGGAGTTCGTCTATCGTTCCGTTGTCGCTCTTGGCGCCGATCCTTCAAAAGTAAAGCTGGTGCCTTATGGCATCGACGAAAGTTGGCTGGAAACGCACCCGCGGCCAATTCCAGGCCGCGTCCTGTTCGTTGGGGCCGTAGGCTTGCTAAAGGGATGTCACTATTTAGCCGAAGCGAAGCGGCTGCTCGCAAAGCGCAACATACCCTGCGAGGTGCGTATCGTCGGACCCGCCGCTCGCGGAACCGATCAGCACCCGCTCTTCTCCGGCCCGAACTACGTCGGCCAAGTTCCGCGCTCCGACGTACGGAATGAATTTCTAGCGGCCGATGTATTCGTACTTCCAAGCCTGTGCGAGGGCTTCGCGTTAGCTCATCTCGAAGCCCTGGCTTGCGGCATCCCCGTGGTGACCACACCCAACTGCGGCTCCATCGTGCGCGACGGCGTCGACGGTCGGATCGTTCCAATTCGAAATTCTGCCGCGCTGGCAAGCGCAATTTCAGACATCATTACGAACCGAACATTACGCGCACAAATGTCGAAAAACGCACGCGCGCGGGCTCGAGATTACTCCTGGAATCGATACGGCGAACGCCTGATCGATGCCATCTCGGAACTCCGGCCCTAAGCTCATCAGAGCTTGAGCGAACCTATGCCTCCTGAAGAACGCAAAGTCCTATCCATCACGAGCCGGAGAATACTCGCGTGTTCTTTGCGCTCCTAGCCTGCCTCACGGCTGTCGCGTCCGCGGCGATACTGCGAGATTGGTTGCGATGGCGTGACGTCTTCCATCCAACCCTCTTCTGCGTACCGCAGTTGTTATTTCTTTACGTTGCATTGCCGATTCATGGGCTCGTAACTGATGAACTCGAATTCTTGTCGAGAGCCGGATACTGGGACCAGATCACAAGATTCCAGTTCATCGTCGACATCATGTGCTTCGCTCTCATCGCCGGAGTTTCATGGGGTTGCCGGGGCGCCACCAATACGCCGATGCCGATTATGCGAAATCCCAAAGCGATTTTCATGGTCGGCATCGCGTTCGGACTCTTAGGATCAACTGCCTGGATCATTGGAATCGCAAACGTCGGAGGGTTCGATGCCGCATACGGGCACGCCTACGGCGGCGGATGGGATGATAGCGG
>JAICLG010000344.1 GCA_025927515.1 Hyphomicrobium sp. | reverse complement strand
TGAGCAACGCACGGCGGAAACTCGAAGCAAAAACGCGGGAACAGGCCATCGCGATCGCCGTAAGCCGCAAGATCATCAACGTCGAAAATTCCGGATAGCGCACCGCGAGCTTTCTGCGCGCCGAAAGTTCGCGCCGTTTCGTCGCCCGTTTTCCAGATGTGGATAACCTCGCCGCAAGGTCGCGCTTTCGCACCCAATAGTGCTAACACTAAGGTATCATTATAATCTCATGCCTCTCCAGCATGTTGCGAGGACGGGATTATTTAATGCCTTAGCGGAGCGCGCATGCATTGCTTTGTCCTGCTCTTGATCGATCTCCTCATCATTTCCGCCTCCACCGTCTGCGCCATCGCTTTGAGCACCGGCTTGCACCTGCCGATTGCGGCGGCATCTCAAGACCTTCTGTATGGGCTACTGACGCTCGCCGTGGCCGTTCCCATGTGTCTCGCCGCCGGATTGAATCGGACGCTATGGCGCTTCACGTCACTTCAGGATTGTCTGCGGATTCTCATTGCGCTCACCGCGACGCTTCTAACCGCTACCATGATCGCGAAGGCTTTCCCGATCATGGGAAGTATCCCCTTATCTTTGCCAGCTCTGCAGCTCATTGTAACGGCGGGGGCACTCATAGCCGCACGCGCATTCACGCGTGTGAGACGTTCGAGGCGCATGCAGAAGCAAAGCGCAAAGGCCCAAGTTCACCCGGGACGAGAAGAAATCCTCGTGATCGGTATCAGCTCCGTGGCCGAACTCTTTCTTCGATGCGTCAACGAAACCGGCGGAACACGTGTCGCGGTGGCCGGCCTCCTGTCCGAAACGCCGCGCCATCGCGGGCGCCTTCTTAGATCTTACCCGATCCTGGGCCGCCCCGATGAACTTCTGCATATTTTGCACGATCTGCAAATTCACGGCATCCACATCAGTCGGATTGCAGTCGCAGTTCCCTTCAATATGTTGTCATCTCTAGCTCAGCAAACGATCCTCAAAGTAGCGCGTGACCTGAAGGTACGCATTGACATCCTGCATGACCGCTTCGGGCTCGACGAAGCGACAGTCCCCGGCGATATGAATCCAGTATTGGCAGCGACGGATGGATTGCGAGCCGCCGAGCCCATTGCGATACCTGCGAACCCACACGCGCAGCAGTCATACGCGCGCTGGAAACGGCTTTTCGATATTGCCACGGCGACCGTCGCCGCAACTTGCCTCGCGCCACTCGCGATATTGATGGCGCCAATCGTTCTGGTCGACGTGGGTTATCCCATCATCTTTTGGCAACAACGGCCGGGCGCACGGGGAAAGCCAATCAGAGTGCTCAAATTTCGCACGATGCGCCCTGCCCATAGCCCAGAAGGACGCACGCTTTCCGACGCCGAGCGCCTCTCAGCGATCGGACGATTTCTACGGCGCACGCGCGTGGATGAGCTTCCCCAGATTATCAATGTTCTGCTTGGCGATATGTCGATCATCGGTCCGCGCCCGTTGTTGCCGATCGATCAATCTCCTCGGTTTGTCGCGCGTTTGGAAATGAGGCCCGGATTGACGGGTTGGGCCCAAGTTAACGGCGGCCGCCATCTCACGATCCAAGACAAGGCAGCGCTTGACCTATGGTATGTGATGAACGCCTCCTTTCGGCTCGATTTCCGCATTCTGCTGCTGACCGCACGCACGATCGTCTTCGGTGAATGCGTCAATCAAAGCGCGATCCGTGAAGCATGGCGCGCGCTCGGCTTACCCCCGCATGCAGATGCCGACGCAAGCGACCAGGCCAAAACAAAGACCGAAGCAGAACCGGAGACAGAGCTCGGCCGCAACGGCTGGTATCATCCCTCGCCGCTCGTCGTCGCAACGCCCGCGTCGGAAAGCGTGCAAGCGCGCTAAGGCAACCGGGGCTAAGGCTCAAAACCCCACAGCACTGACTTCTCGCGATGGAAACGATCGCTCATCAGGACTCACGCGATCGGATCTCGACATCGCTTGAGCTGGCCGGTGCCGCCTCGCAGGTTGCTTCGGTCCGGATCCACGCCGCAGGCCATGAAACAGACTGCCCCAAAAGCTCGCGCGGCTGTACCGGACGGCGGCGGTCCGCCGTTCCACCCGCTGTACGTGAACGGTGTGTTTTCTGACTTCCAAGACGCTTTCGAGTTTCCTGCGTCTCCTGGGCCTCCATGCCAGCGACAGCATCCCCTCCGTTCTGATCTGGCGCAGGCGGAATCAGAAGGGCCGTACAGAACGCAGCAATTCCCGCCATTGCGTATGTACGGAGCGGATAATCGACCAGCGAATGAGCCAACAAGAGAACAAGAACGATAGATCCCGCCCTGACGACCCCAAGATCGAAACTGCGTATTTGATACGGATGATCACCCCCCCAGAGGGCAGTCATCCGCCGCACCACCCACACGACATAGAAGGCAATGAGCACCAGGCTGGGAAGTCCCGCTTCCAGCCAAAGTTCCAGAACATCGTTGTGGGCGTGATTGATATACGCAACCCCGATGTCCGAAGGCCTTTCGAACATCTGATAGACAGGCACGAACGTGCCCAATCCCGAGCCGAACGGCATGTATGTTCGCGCGGCGGCAATCGTATTTCTCACGATAGCAATACGGGCGCCGGTGACACTATCCGCGCTAAACCGATCGACAATGCGATAGAGCGCAAACTGCAGCGAGAAGATAACAGTCACCACCGTCGCGCCAATGATGAACCGGGCCGGGCCGCTGGCGAACGAAGTCCTGCGCCGATCCGATGCGGCGAGCGCAATCCCTCCGAGTAGCGCCGCGATGGACAGCATGAGCCCTGCACGCGACCTGGCCATGAGTTGCCCCGCAAGAAGCGCAGCAAATGCGACGCCG
>JAICLG010000066.1 GCA_025927515.1 Hyphomicrobium sp. | reverse complement strand
GCATAAGACTACGTGAGCCTGCGCGACTCGTGAGTATCATTAATCTCGCGGGCAAGGCTGTGTCATCGGCGCCGCGGCACAACGACCGTGCATTCGACGGCCTTAGTCACGGAGGCTTTAAAGCAGAAGACAGCAATCTGCTTCGAACGGTATGGACCAAGGCGCACTCGCGCCCTCTAGCGTTATCTCGCGGCACGATGTCCGACCAGGCGTGCGGCTCACATTCGGTGCGCGGTTTTTGAGCATCCATATTTTGCGTGGCAATTGGCCGCTGCGATTGTGTCAAATCGTACAGGCAGCAAATCGCTCCTGCTCATGCCGATCACGCGGTCGCGTCGAGAACTTCTTCGCTCAGCTTTGCGACCGGCCCTTCCGGTTTCTCGAGTCCTCGCACGACGTGACGGATGCGAAGCCCTGAGGCGCTTTTGAAGAACGTAAAAACGTTGTAGCGCGCCAAGGGTTCTTCGCCGTACGCCGCGCCTGCCGACGCCGATGCGGCAGCGATGAGTGGAACGGGCTTCACGCGCGAGGGAAACCAATCGACGGCGGGTCGATGGTTGTGGCCGTAGATGACCAGTTCCGCACCCTCGCGCTCAAGGAGATGCGCGAAGTGCGCCGCATCTTTCAGCTCGCGGCGGGGCGTCGTCATGCCGGCAAGCGGCGGATGATGAATGAGGACGACGCGGATCACGCCTTCTTCGCCGAGCCTCGCGAGCTGTTCGCGCGCGATTTCGAGCTGCCGGGCCCCAAGCAGTCCACTGGCGACGAAGGGCGGCGTCTCGACGGCCGAATTCAGTCCGATGAGCGCAAGCGGACCAATGCGGCGCACGAAAGGAAACGCAAGCGTCTCCTCCTCGGCGTCCATATAAGCCGCCCAGCGCGCGATGCCGCGATCGTCGCGCAGATGCGAATAAATATCATGATTGCCCGGAACGACCGTGACCTCGTCGGGCGGACCGACGCTGTGGAGCCACGCGAGCGCCGCCTCGTATTCCGCCGGCAGACCGAGGTTCACCAGGTCGCCGGTGATGGCGATATGGTCTGCTCTGAGCTTCTGAGCGTCGGCGATCAACCGGTCGGCAACCGTCGCAAAATGGACGTGCCGTCGCTTGCGCTGCCAGTTGAGATAGCCGAGCAGCCGCTTGGCGTTCCAGTACCGCCAGTCGAAACCCGCAACGGGAGAGAGGTGCACATCGGAGAAGTGCGCGAGCGTAAAGATTTCTGTCATTTCGAAAGCGAGGATGGCGGGGCAAGCACAATCTAGCACAGTATGCTAGCTAACCAATGCAATCTGCACGGCAAAGCAGCCGAAGTTGAGGGAAGATTTGGCGTTGTTGAGCAAGATAATCGCGCGCGGACTGCAAAGCTACTGGCGCTTGACCCGTGGCGCGACGCTCGCCGCCCAAGCTTGCCTGCTCGACGCGACGAATAGAGTGGGGCTGGTTAAATCGGGCTCCGATGGCGGCTGGCTTTTGCCCCGGACCACGGTTCACAGGGGCGAGGCCCTGGAGCAGGCGCTGCGGTGCTTCTTCAGGGACGCACACGGTATCGAGCTCGATATCGGATTAGATCCTTTCTGGGTTTATGACGAAGGCTCCGCGCGGGCTGGCGGCTGGGTGGGATTGTTCATCATACGGGACTGGAGAACGGTGCCGACGTCCGCCGGCCCGGATCTCACGTTCTTCGACCTGACGGATCTGCCGCCTGGACTTGACGCTCGCGATGCTGCGCGGATCTGTCAGGCCGCGGAGGGTCGCGCGCCATTCGAAGTGTGCTAGAAGCCGCCCGTCCGATCTCCCGGAATTATTTCGCCCATGTCGCCACCGCTCGTTATCCGCAAGGCACTTCCGCAAGACATCGCCGATATTTCACGGCTGCATGCCCACGTCTTCGGGCCTGGACGTTTTGCGCGCTCGGCCTATCGCGTGCGCGAGGGAAAAGGGCATCTTTCGCGCTATTGTCTCGTCGCGCACCTCGCGGGGCAACTCGTCGCCTCGCTCAGGATGACCGAGATCATGATCGGCGGCCGTGCCGGAGCGGCGCTGCTCGGACCGGTTGCCGTCGATCCGGAGCATCGGGGCCTCGGCCTCGGCACGAAGCTTATGAAAGAGGCGCTGGCGGCGGCTCGCGCCGGCGGAACGTCGCTCGTGGTGCTCGTCGGGGACGTGCCCTACTACGGCCGGTTCGGCTTCACCGCCGTGCCGCCGGGGCAGATCGCGTTTCCGGGGCCTGTCAATCCCGCTCGCATCCTCGCCTGCGAACTGGAAGATGGAGCGACCGCGAAATACCACGGAATGGTCACAGCCATCCCTTCGAATGCGGTCAGCGGCTGATCACCAGTCACGCACGACGGACGTGTCCCTGCGCGGAGAGTTAACGTTCCGGTAACGAATTCACCGGACCATCCGAATAACCGTTACTCCGCTTCGAATTGCATGCGCATTCGTCGACGGATGCCGTTTCGGTCGCGTCCGCTTCACCAGCTCTCGGCAGGGGCAGGTTCATGCAAGTTGGCCGATCTAGCGTTCGCACGTCGCTATCACTTTATGCTGGCGGGAGGGCTGCTCGCCGAAGAGCAGCATCGCCCGGTCGCCGGAAAATCATCCACGGACGCGGCTGACGCGCCTCAGACCGGAACGAAGGACTGCGATGATCTCGACTTACGCCATGTATACGAGCTACGCGGCCGACATGTCGAAGTCGCTGAAGCGCGTCGCGACGGAACCGAACGTCGAGAACGACACGCAGTATTTCCAGGACAATATCGGCAAGGTCAAATCGGTCGACGATTTCATCAATAACACGCGTCTTTTTTCCTACGCCATGAAGGCTTATGGCCTTGAGGACATGACCTACGCCAAGGCCTTCATGAAGAAGGTTCTGACGAGCGATATCAGCACCTCGTCCAGCCTTTCGGCGAGCTTCGTCGGCAAGCTGACCGACCCGCGCTTCCTGACGTTTGCGAAGGCGTTTCAATTTTCGCCCGACGGATCGGTGGCGCAGCAGCCGGTAACGGCGCAGGACAGCAGCGACCAAGCCGATCTGATCAATCTTTATACACAACAGCAGGTCAACCTGGGCGCAAAGGCATCTGATGATGCCGCCTACTACCAGGCCAACATCGGCAACGTGCATTCGGTTGACGATCTCATCAAGAATACGCGACTTTTGAACTACGCGCTGACGGCCTACGGGATCGATCCGACGATCGCGTCCACCGCGACGATCAAGTCTGTTTTGACGAGCGACCTCTCCGATCCTTCGAGCGTGGCGAACCAGCTTCCGGCTGCGTATCACGCGCTGGCGGCGGCATTCTCGTTCGGGACGGACGGATCGGTGAGTGGCAGCTCGGCGCAGTCCAGCGATCAGATCGCGAATACGGTCTATCAGTATTACGACGCGAGTGGCGCCGGCACCAGCGCGCCGGCCGCAGCTTTCAAGTCGCAATATTATCAAAGCGCCATTGCCGGCGTGACGTCGGTCGATGACCTCCTGAGCAATTCCCGAGTGGTGAGCTATCTCGAAACGGCTTACGGCCTCGACCCGACCGAACAGTCGACGCAGTTGCTACGCAACGTTCTGACAAGCGATCTTTCCGATCCCAACAGCGTCGCGAACCAGAGCACCAACGCGGCCTACCGTCAGCTCGCGGCAGCCTTCAATTTCAACACGGATGGCACGATCAACGGTGCCGCGGCGCAAACGGCCGACCAGACCGAAGCCACCGTCAATTCGTTCACCACGAACAACGCCGCCGCTGCTCAAAAATACCAGGATACCGAGATCAATTTCTACAAGACCGATATCGCAAAGATCGGGAGCGTCAACGACTTCATAAAAGATAGTGGCCTTTACGATTTCGTTCTGAGCGCATTCGGGCTGGACCCGAGCAAGACCTCGAAGCTGACGATCGAGAAAGTTCTGGAAAGCGACCCGAGCGATCCGAGCAGCTTCGCGAACATTTCGCACAACTCGGCCTACACCAAGCTGGCGGCTGCGTTCAATTTCGACGCCGATGGTAACGCAAAAACGGCGAGCGTCGCCCAGGTGAATGCGAGCCTGACGTCCACCATTCAGCTTTATAACCAACAGGCAAACGATGCGACTGCGCAGCAGATTAAGACGGTGACCGACGATACGTATTACGCCACCACTATTGGCAGCGTGAAGACAGTCGACGATTTCCTGAAAGACAAGCGCCTCGTCACGTTTGCCCTCGACGCCTACGGGTTACAGGACAAGAATTTGTCCAACGACGATCTGCGTAAAATACTTACGAGCGATCCGACCGACCCGAACAGCTACATCAACAAGCCCGAGAATTCGAAATATCGGCCGATGGCTCTTGCCTTCAACTTCGACGGGGACGGTAATCTCGTGCCGACGCCGGAACAGCAAGTTCAGACGCGCGGCCAGATGGTGGCAACCACCGATCTCTACGCGCGTCAGACGCTGGAAGAAGAAGCCGGTAATCAGGACGAAGGCGCGCGCCTCGCTCTTTATTTCCAACGCCTCGCGCCGACGATCACGTCGGCTTATTCAATTCTCGGCGACAAGGCTTTGCTTCAGGTCGCCCAGACTGCGCTCGGATTGCCGACATCGATGTCGAATGCGGATATCGAGCAGCAGGCCAAAATGATCACGGATAAACTCAATCTCAGCGATCTCAAGGATCCCGACAAGCTGAACAAGTTCCTGGCGCGTTTCTCGGCGCTCTACGACGTCAACAATTCGGACGTCACGCAGACGAACCCGGCGCTTGCCATTCTCGGCGTGGCGTAACTTCGAGGAAAACGGCGCTATTCCGGCCAAACAAGAGCTTCCGGAACCGGCGCGCGAGATCGGCCGTTAGTCTCCTAAAGACCAACTAGGAGATCGGCAGATGGCCATTTTTCATGACACGCGCTGGAGACGGCCGAGAAGTTTCGACGAGTCCCTGAGGTCGACCGACAGCGCACTGAACATTCTGATCGTCGCGCTTTTGATCGGCTTCGGATTGGCGATTTGGTATTTCTACGCCGGTCCAAGGGTCGACCAGACGAACACCGGAAGGTCGACGATCTCGGAACCCGTGACGACTCCGTCGTCGCCGAACGCGAGCCCGACCCATCCGGCTCCATCGCCCAACCCAGGCCCTTAGCGGATCGAATGCCACGAGGCTGAAGCGCCAAGCTAGACTGATGGCTTGCGGACCTGCTGCGCCATCCTGTTGCGGTGCTTCAGCTTCCACGCGGTGGCTTTCGACCGTTTGTGGACTGATCGGGCTTGGGCTTTTTTCGTCGGCTTCACCGGCGGCGAGACATCGGCGATCAGCTGCAATGGCGTCTTCGCCTTCAGCTGAACCACCTTATATCCGCCGGCTTTGAGCTGCGTGAGAAGCGTGGGCAAGGCATCGGCCGTCCATTGATGGATGTCATGCATCAGGATAATGCCCCGGCCGCGCCGCTTCAGACCCGCCATGATCCGCGCAATGACAGGCTTGCTGCTTCGGACGCGCCAGTCTTGCGAGTCGATGTCGACGGCAAACTGTCCGATATTCCGGCTCTTCATGTAGTCAACGGTCGTTTTGCTGCTGCTTAAATATGGATAGCGGAAAAACGGCGCGATAGGTGTCGGGCTTGCTTTTTGCGCCGCATCGAAAGTCGCTTCGACCTCCTGCACGACATCCTTGAGCGGAAGACGCGCGAGGTTGGGGTGCGACCAGGAATGGATGCCGATCGTGTGCCCCTGTTCGGCGACTTCTTTGACGACCTCAGGATGCAAGACCACCATCTCTCCGACGACAAAGAAGGTCGCTTTCGTGCACTCCTTTGCGAGGGCAGCCAGGATCTTTCGGGTGTTTGCGGGCGATGGGCCGTCGTCGAAGGTCAGGACGACTTCCTTGGGGCCGAGAAAATTAGGGTCGCCGTGAGGCTCGCCGAACCACGGTCCGCCGGTCGTATCGACATCGATGACGCGAGAGACGCCGAGCGTGCCCGCAGGGCACGTGTCCTGCCCGGCATATGCAGGAACCCCGGCCGCCAGTGCAATCCCTGCGGCGCCAAGCACGGTCAGAATTAGATGTCGTGCGGCCCGCATTTCCCATCCCTCATTCTCATGACACGAATCGCCCGATTCTAAAGAAACCGAAACCGCAAAATCAAAGCGGCCGCCAAGAATTCAGCAGCGGCCGAATGCCCCCGAGAGCGTCCTGTGCACAGGAAGTGCCCCATCCGAGGCTTTCCTTTATGACGGTATGCACTCATCATGAAGTCATGCCTACACTAAAACAGGTCGGCGCGATTCCGCTGCGCAAAATGAACGGCACGCTAGAAGTCCTTCTTGTGACCTCCAGGGATACCGGGCGATGGGTCATCCCCAAGGGCTGGCCCTCCAAGAGAATGAGCGACAGTGCAGCTGCAGCGCGAGAAGCATTGCAGGAAGCTGGCGCGGTCGGAAAGATCTCGCGCGAAGTCTACGGCAACTATCGATACAGGAAAATCGATAAGGGAAACGTCCGGTTGATCGACGTCAGCGTTTTCCTGCTCAGGGTAAAGAAAGAAAAGAAGAAGTGGCGAGAAAAGGCCGAGCGCCAGCGATGCTGGTTCGATATCGAGACGGCGAGCAAGAAAGTCCGGGAACCGAAATTGCGCGCCCTCATATCGGAATTGGCCGAATTCTGAGCCTCCCTTGCTTTTTTTCATCGGCCGCGCAATTCGTCATTTTCCACGATGCGAAACGCCAGCCGCCGGATAATGGAATGTGGGGAACCGCGGGATGGCGACACTGCTAGGTTACGGGCGCATTCAGATGCTTATCTTGCGCCTTCCGGGTCAACTCAAGTCTCGTGAGGGAGACATCTCTTGAAAAAACCGCCAGGAGCCGTCGCACGCCTCTTCGGACCTTCGCAAAACGACGAGTTCGCGGACCTGCTGTTCCAGCTTGCAAACGTCGGCGTCGAATGTGCCGCGCATTTCCGCGCCACCGACGGTCAGGATTTGCCGGGCATCGTCGTCTTCGAACGGAAGGCCGACAAGCTCGTCGACCAGATACACGAGCTGTTGGATAACGCGTTCATCATGCGCTTCGATGTGCCGGATGCGATGCGGCTCACCGATGAAATCGACGACGTCATCGATGGCATGCGCGGTGCGGCGGCTCATATCGATATTTACAAGCGCTATCTCTCCGAACTTCGCCCGGAAGCGCGCGAGTTGATCGTCACCGGCGAACGGTCCATTCAGGCGCTGAGGAATTTGGTCGAGACGCTCGGCAACAGGAAGCTGCCTCTGACTACGGTGCGAAATCTGGCCCGCGCCATCAACGAAGCGGAATCGGAGGCCGATAAGATCATCGCACGCGCCGAGCGCGGGCTTGTCGTGGAGTTCTCCGCTCCCGGCGCGCGCACGCTCGAATTCGTCGCGCTCGAAAAACTTTACGCAATGCTCGAAGAAATGACGGACGATGCCAAGCGCTGCGGCAAGCTCATCATTTCGCTGGCGCGCAAGGAGGCATAATGAGCGCCATTACGCTCGCGCTCATTTTCGCCCTCGCGACAGTACTCATGGCGGAATTCGTCAATGGTTGGACCGACGCTCCAAACGTCATCGCGACCGTCGTTGCAACCGGCGTGATGTCGCCGAAGACCGCCATCCTTATGGCCGTGATCATGAACACTCTGGGAGCGATGTCCGGAACGGCAGTTGCTTCGACCGTCGGCAGGGGCATCGTCGATCCGTCGGCGCTTACCATCCCGGCGATCACTGCCGCAATGCTGAGCATCGTGGCGTGGGGGATGTTCGCGGCGCGCGCCGGTTTGCCAGTGAGCAAATCGCATGCCCTGCTCGCGGGACTTGCGGGCGCCGCGTTCGCCAAAGACGGTATCGACGCGTTGCAATGGGTAGGATGGGAGAAAGTCATCATCGGCATGCTGCTTTCCGTCATCCTCGGATGCATCGCCTCCTACATCATCGGAATTGCTGTTATCGCCTTTACGGGCGCATCGAAGCCGGCGCGCACAAAGCGCCTATTCGACAGGCTTTCCGTGGTCGCCGCCTGTTTTCTCGCATTTAACCACGGACTGAATGACGGCCAGAAATTCATGGGCGTTTTCGCGACGACGCTGCTGACTGGCGGCGTTCTTACGACCTTCGAGATTCCGTTTTGGGTCATTCTGATCTGCGCGCTGACGATGGCGCTTGGAACGTCGGCGGGCGGCTGGCGCATCATCCAAACGCTCGGCTCGCGAATGACGCGGCTTCAATCGTGGCAGGGCTTTGCGGCGCAGACTGCCGCCGGATTCACGATCTTCGGCGCTTCCTCGTTCGGCGTGCCGCTATCGACGACGCACACGATCACCAGCGCCATCGTTGGCGCAGCGGCGAGCCGGCGCATGTCGGACATCCGCTGGGTCGTCCTCCGGCGGATCGTCGTCGCCTGGCTGATCACGTTTCCGGTTTGCTTCGTAGCGGCGTTTGCCGCGGCACGGCTGGCCAGTTCGCTTTATTGAGCGGAACGCCTGTATCGGCGGTCGGCTTCAGTTGCCTCGCGTAAGCGGAAATTTCGAACTAAGCCATTGCCGCACGTTTGCGAGTTTCTCGCGAAGCGTCTGCGACATCGATTCTCGTACACGCGTCTGCGCGAGTTCTTCGTTCAGCAGCGCCTCGAACTCGCGGCGGGGTTCAAAGCCGAGACGTTCGCGATGTGGATAATAGAACACCAGAGCGGGTGACCGGCGCCACCAAACCTTGAATTCCGGGTCCGTCATCTTTTCAGGCGCGACCGGCCAAAGCAGTGCACCTCCGCGCGCCATGTCGGTGGCGATACGATCGTAGACCGCAGTGGCGATGCCCTTTTTTCTGTAGCCTTCGTCCACCTGCGCATCGACAATGGTGACGATGCCGTTCACAGGTCTACAAAGCTTGCAGTGGCCGATCGAATCTTCGCGCATGAGTGCAGACATTTCGTCGGCAAAGACGCAATAGGCGATCAGGCGGTCCTGGCCCCCGGTGAAATGCCTGCGAACGAAAAACGTGTTGGCGTTCTCAGTCTCGATCTGGACGAGCGGATTGGCCTCGAACTGCGAATTTATCGCAGCTACACAGGTTTCAACGTCGAACGAACTGTCGCTTCTCAGAGCCGTCAGCCGTTCATATCTCGTCGCCGGGCTCATGCGCGGGGTTCCCTATTCTCACGCGCTTACCGCTGCTACCAGGCCGAACATCCTATTTATCTGCCCGCATTGAACTCAACATTAGGATATTGCGCCAGAGAGCAAGACGTTAGCAAGTGTTACTCGAAAGGATCCTTCATCAGAATGGTATCGTCGCGCTCCGGACTGGTCGAAAGAAGGGTAATCGGGCATTCGATCAACTCTTCCAGACGGCGCACGTACTTAACGGCTTGCGCCGGCAAGTCCGCCCATCGCCTGGCGCCTTGCGTCGACTGGGACCATCCTTCGAAATCCTCATATACCGGCACGATCTTCGCCTGAACGGTTGCGCTCGCAGGCAACCGGTTGAGCCGTTCGCCATCAAGCATATATCCGACGCAAATCCTGATCGTGTCGAAGCCATCGAGAACGTCGAGTTTCGTAAGCGCGATACCATCGATGCCCGAGACCTTCGCGATCTGACGGACGAGCACGCTGTCGAACCAGCCGCATCGCCGCTTACGCCCCGTGACCGTGCCGAATTCGCGGCCACGCTCGCCGATCTTGTCGCCAATCGCGTCCGTCAATTCCGTCGGAAATGGACCAGCTCCCACCCTGGTTGTGTATGCCTTCGCAATGCCGAGCACGTATCCAGCATAACGCGGACCGATGCCCGAACCCGTCGCTGCCTGCGCCGCGACCGTGTTCGACGATGTGACGAACGGATACGTTCCATGATCGACGTCGAGCAGCGCACCCTGCGCGCCCTCGAACAGAATGCGCTTTCCCTGCCGCCTCGCCGTGTCGAGCAATTCCCACGAGACATCCATATACGGCAGCACTTGCGGCGCGATCTCGGTCAGATCGGCAATCAGCGCATCCTTGGAGATTTCGGGTTGGCCCAATCCGCGGCGGAGCGCGTTGTGGTGCGCGAGAATACGATCGATCTTCGGCCCAAGCGTTTCGAGCGAGGCCAAGTCCTGCACTCGGATCGCGCGGCGGCCCACCTTGTCCTCGTAAGCAGGGCCGATGCCGCGCCCCGTGGTGCCGATCTTCTCCGTGCCTGCGGCTTCCTCGCGGAGCTGGTCGAGCTCGCGATGGAAGGGCAGGATCAACGTTGCATTCTCTGCAATCCGGAGATTGTCGGGACTGATCGCGACGCCCTGACCTCTCAGCTTCTCGATTTCGCCGACGAGTGCCCACGGGTCGACGACGACGCCGTTGCCGATGACCGACATCTTGCCGGGACGCACGACGCCCGACGGAAGCAGCGAGAGTTTGAGCGTTTTGCCGCCGATGACGAGCGTATGTCCGGCATTGTGGCCGCCCTGGAAGCGCACGACGACATCGGCGCGCTTCGAGAGCCAATCAACAATCTTACCTTTGCCTTCGTCACCCCACTGGGCGCCGACCACGACAACGTTCGTCATTCTCACAACCTTCTCATGACTTGGCCCCGGCCGACGCCGGGGCCATGCGGTAGAACCGCTGATTACTTCGAACCTCGCTTGCGGGAAACCTTTTACGGACCGTAGACGATGGATTTCGAGGCGGGCCAAGTTATCCGATAACCGTATTCGAGTATTTTTTCCTCGTCCGGGTCGAGCTTCGCCTCGAACGCGATGACGCCGCGCTTATTGTCGACGTTTTGCGTCGTGGGTGTCGCGCGCCCCGTGTACTCGACCTTGATTTCATCGTTCTGGGAGACCGGAATCCGGTCAAGGATCGTCACCTGGATGGGACGCTCGTGCAAATTCTTGACGTTCACGCGGAAGTTGCGGCTATCGACATGCGACGTCGAGATGAGGCCGCTTTCTCCACGTTTTTCCTCGAGCACGACGTGCTTGACCTTGACCTGGTCGTCAACACCGAAGCCGAGATCGTGGTCCTCTCCCGGAGGCAGCAACGGCAAGTCGCCGGTTCCAACGAACGTGCCGTCTCGGAACAAATAAACAAGACCGGGGAGCAGCGGCGATCCCTTGGCGATTTTGATCTTGGCATAAAGATAAGCGTTGCTGTCGAACTTCGGGACCGAGCGGCTACTGAGCACGGGGTCGATATCTTCGGTCGCGAGGAGCACGCGCTTGACGTTGCCGTTGCCAGGGATGGTCGTGCGGCCGGGAACATCGTAGGTTGCCTCGAACGGCGCGCTCTCGAGACGAGCCACCGCTTCATCAGCGGGCACGGGCTCAGGAGCTGGCGCTGCGCCGAGGAGGTTGTCCTCGGCCCGATCGGGAAGGGTGCTCTTGCGCTTCGCAAATTCCTGAACTGGCGCAGATGACGGCGCTGCCGCTACCGGCTTTGGCGGTCGTTCGTAGTCGACGAATTGCGAGTCGAGCGTCGGTGCAGACGCGCCTTCGGAAGGTCGCGCCGTCGAAAGTTTCAACGCCACGCCCGTCCAATCCTCGCCGGACGTCTGGACGATCGCTGCGCGCCGCGCGAGGGTCAATTTCGGAGGCTCGGTCTTCGTGCCGGTCAGCAAGCGCGCATCATAGATCGGCGCCCAATGCGCCTGGGGCACCTGATAGCGTATGGTGAAATCGGCATCGACCGGAGTCTGAGCGAAGACATAGATGCGGACTTCAGTCTGCTCAGTTTTGGATGGCGCCAGCGAGGCCAACTGGGCTCTGAGATCGGCGATGTTTCGATCGATCGTCCGGATCTTCTGTCGTGCATCGAGCGCGAGCTTGCTGGCGTCGCTTTGCGCCTGCGGGATGAGAGCGAGGATTCTTGGCCAATCGCTGGCAGTCGGTATTCCAGCTGCCGAGCCGGACTGTGAATTTTTCGGAAGCTCCGCCAGATTTTCGATCAGCTTCTTCTGCGTCGCGGCTGCCTGCGCCTCAGATTGCAGGATCATCTTCTGATCATCAAGCTGCTCGATCTGATCTTCGATATTCTTGCGCTTGGCGTCCGCTGCCTGACTTTCGGCGCGCTGCAGAAGTTTGCGCGAGGTATCGACAGAGCTGATCTCCAACTTGCCGGTGGCTCTGCCTTCGACGCGGATCGAGCCGGGAATGGCTCCGGCGGGGACGTCGCTGATGATGATGGTGTGTTCGCCCTTGTCGAGTTTCACCTTGGCAAGGCGCGTGACCTCGGCTCCCGAAAGAAAGACTGTCACGGCATCGACTGACGAGGTCGTTGGAATGTCGGCGGCAAACACGCTCAAGGACTGAGCGCCCAGGAGTACTGCCGCAAGGGCGAAACGCATCTCGCTAAACCTTCGCTATTACGTCGCGTGTACGATCAAGGCGCCGCCTTCGGGCCATAAGGCACGGACCATTATGGCCGATACGGCGCGCGAGAAAAAGGATTGACACCCCGCGGCAGTTAACCTCCTCGCGGGGCTGAAATTCTGGCGTCACAGCCCGCTTTTACGGCGTGCCTCGGCATATGCCCAGTCCAGCCAGGGCAGCAGGTCGAGGATGTCCGCAGTCTCGACGGTCGCCCCGCACCAGATGCGTAGGCCCAAGGGCATGCCGCGATAGGCCGCGATGTCGAACGCGGCCTGCTCGGCTTCGAGGAGCCTCACCATGTCGCGTAGCAGGACGAGCCCTTGCGGCTCGCTCAGTCCTACGACGTCCGGCTCGGAGAAGCGAATCGCGACGGACGTCTGCGAACGCGTTCGCGGATCGACGGCCAACGGCTCGATCCAGGGCGTGCG
>JAICLG010000141.1 GCA_025927515.1 Hyphomicrobium sp. | reverse complement strand
CGCTCATCCTCATCGGCGAGGACATGGTCAACACGGCGTACGAAAGCGCCGTGGATCACGCGCCGCGGGCCCAGATCGAAGAGGCTGAGGGGCGGCTCTACTCGCTCGCCGAGCAGAACAAGTACGGCAAAGGATTCGAGACCTTCAAATCGGCGCTGACGACCGCGATCGAAATGGCAAACAGCGCCTTTCAGCGCTCCGGTCATCTTTCGGGCGCATCTACGGGGCTTGCCGACCTCGACAACAAGCTCGGTGGCCTGCAGCGTTCCGACCTCATCATTCTCGCTGGCCGCCCATCGATGGGAAAAACGGCGCTCGCAACGAACATCGCCTACAACGTTGCGAAGGCCCATCGATACGAGCAGCGGCCCGACGGAACGAAAGAGACGACGGACGGCGGCATCGTCGGCTTCTTCTCTCTCGAAATGTCATCCGAACAGTTGGCGACGCGTATTCTCGCCGAGCAGGCCGAAATTTCGTCCGAGAAAATCCGTCGCGGCATGATCGACGAGAACGAGTTCCGCAAGCTGTCGGACGTCGCCAATGAGATGTCGCGCATTCCGCTCTATATCGACCAGACGGGCGGCATTACGATCGCGCAGCTTTCGGCGCGGGCGCGCAAGCTGAAGCGTCAGCATGGCCTCGACCTGCTAGTCGTCGACTACCTACAGCTGCTGGCGGGCTCGAAGGCGCGCAGCGATAACCGCGTTCAGGAAATCACCGAGATCACGACCGGGCTCAAGGCGCTCGCCAAGGAGCTCGCCGTGCCGATCATCGCGCTGTCGCAGCTCTCGCGTCAGGTCGAACAGCGCGAAGACAAGCGCCCGCAGCTTTCTGACCTTCGTGAATCGGGCTCGATCGAGCAGGACGCCGACGTCGTGATGTTCGTTTTCCGCGAAGAATATTACGTCGAGCGTCTGAAGCCCGCCGAAGGAACGCCCGAATTTGCCGATTGGATGACGAAGATGAGCCAGGTCTCAGGCAAGGCCGAAGTCATCATCGGCAAGCAGCGTCACGGTCCGGTCGGCACGGTTGAGCTGTCGTTCGAGGGACAGTTCACGCGCTTTGGCAATCTGGCCAGAGACTATATGTTGCCGGGCCAATGATCGGGATCGGATCAATCAAATGACGGTGGATGCGCGCATGTCCGGCAATCTGGCGAGCGCGACCGGCAGCATCACGATTGATCTCGGGCGGGTCGGGGCGAACTGGAAAGCACTGGCGGCGAAGGTGCGGCCAGCCCAATGCGGAGCCGTCGTCAAGGCGAACGCCTATGGCCTCGGCGCCGACCGGATCATTCCGGCGCTGGCGCGTGCCGGATGCTCGACCTTCTTCATCGCGACGCCCGAAGAAGCGGAGACCGCGCGCAAGCTCGCGCCGAACGCCGAGATCTATGCGCTCGACGGTCTCGTCGGAAACAGTGCTGCCGCGTTCGCGCGACAAGGGGTGAAGCCGGTTCTTTCGACGCTCGATGACGTCGTCGCTTGGTCGGCGCTTTGCCAATCACGCAGCGAGAAGCTACCGGCGGCGCTCCATATCGATACGGGCCTCAATCGTCTTGGGCTTCCCGTGCGCGATGTTCGCCGCCTTGCTGCGGATCCGGGCTTGATGGCCGGGATGTCGCTCGATCTGGTGATGAGTCATCTCGCTTCGGCCGACAATCCGCGTGACCCCAAAAATCGCGATCAGCTCGTCGCCTTCGAAACGTTGTCGGCGCTTTTCCCAAACACGCGGCGGAGTCTCGCTGCGTCTGACGGACTGATGCTGGGCGCGGCTTATCATTTCAATCTTGTACGGCCGGGTTATGCGATCTATGGCGGACAGGCTTCGCAAATCGCGCCGGCACCGGTGAAGCCCGCCGTGACGGTCGCCGCGCGAATTCTTGCGGTTGCCGACGTCGCGCCGGGAGAAACGGTCGGCTATTCGGCGACGTGGCGCGCCAAACGTCCGAGCCGCATCGCGACGATCGCAGCTGGGTACGCTGACGGCGTTCCCCGCACCGGCAGCGCGCCCGACGGGCGGCCGGGAGGCCATGTCGTGATTGCTGGGCACGTCGCTCCGTTCGTTGGACGCGTTTCGATGGACCTCGTGACGGTCGACATCACCGATCTTCCTAACGGCGCCGCGCGGCCCGGCGAGTTTGCGACGTTGATCGGCGAAGGTTTGACCGTCGAAGATGCCGGATTTGCTGCAGGCACGATCGGGTACGAAATCCTGACGCGCCTCGGGCCGCGCTTTACGCGGCTCTATATCGAGGACGAGACAAGGTGATGGGTCATATTGAAGATGTCATCCCGGGCGAGCACTCTTGCGAGACCCGGGACCCAGCGATCTTCTATGGAGCCGGCGCTCTGGGTCCCGGCTCTCCGCTCCGCGTCGGCCGGGATGACAGAGAAGGATGCCTCAGCCGGAATGACGATCGGGGTGCGCGCTGAATGGCGAAGGCGGCGAAATCGGCTTATGTCTGCCAGAACTGCGGGGCCGCGTCGGCGCGCTGGGCCGGCAAATGCGGCGCGTGCGGAGAATGGAACTCGCTCGTCGAGGAAACGGATGCTGGGCCGCCGCCCGGCTCCGGCATCACGCGGCAATCGAAAGGCCGCGTCATCAAGCTCGAAACGCTGATCGGACCGGCAGAGGAAGCGCCACGCTTTTCGAGCGGTATCGCGGAACTCGACCGCGTAACTGGCGGCGGGGTCGTGCCGGGCTCGGCCATTCTGATCGGCGGCGAGCCGGGCATCGGAAAATCGACGCTGCTGTTGCAGGTCGCGGCGCATCTGGCGCGGCGCGGCGGACGTTCGATCTATTTTTCGGGCGAAGAAGCGATCGCGCAGGTGCGCTTACGGGCGGCCCGGCTCGATCTCGCCGATGCCCAAGTCGGCCTCGCGTCGGAAACGAACCTCTCGAACATTCTGGCGACGCTCAGCGACGAGCGGCCGCCCGACCTCGTCATCATCGATTCCATCCAGACGCTGTGGGCCGACACGCTTGACGCGGCGCCCGGCACCGTCAGCCAGGTCCGTGCCGCGGCGTTGGCGCTCATCCGCTACGCGAAAATGGCGGGCTCAGCGCTGCTGCTCGTCGGGCACGTCACCAAGGACGGGCAGATCGCCGGGCCGAAGGTGATCGAGCATATGGTCGACACCGTGTTGTATTTCGAAGGCGATCGTGGCCTCCCCTACCGCATCCTGCGCGCCGTCAAGAACCGCTTCGGGCCGAGCGATGAGATCGGCGTCTTCGAAATGGTGACCGGCGGCTTGCAGGAGGTCGCCAACCCGTCCGAGCTCTTTCTCGGTGACCGCGACAGCCACGCTCCAGGCGCCGCCGTTTTTGCAGGCGTGGAAGGAACCCGCCCGCTGCTCGTCGAAATCCAGGCGCTGGTGGCGCCGTCTGGGCTTGGGACACCCCGCCGGGCCGTGGTTGGCTGGGATAGCAACCGCCTTGCCATGCTCTTGGCCGTTCTCGACGCGCGCTGCGGCGTCTCATTTGCCGGTCACGACGTCTATCTGAATGTTGCGGGAGGGCTCAAAATTGCCGAGCCGGCGGCGGATCTCGCAGCGGCGGCGGCCCTGCTGTCGGCCGTCTCCGGCATTCCGTTGCCGCATGATGCCGTCTTTTTCGGGGAAGTTTCGTTGTCGGGCGCCGTCAGGGCTGCAGCCATGATGACGGCCCGCATCAAGGAGGCGTCAAAACTCGGATTTTCTCAGGCTTTTCTGCCTGAAAGCGGCGAGGTCGACGTTGCCGGGCTCAAGGTGTCGCTTTCCCGCATCGCACACCTCAAGTTACTTGCAGCGGCGGCAGCGCCATGCAACTGAACAGGCGAGCGAATCTGGGCCCTAAGGGGAGCTGGCTCACGGAGGGATTTCGGCCATGATCGGTCCGCTGACCTATTTAGACCTTGCGTTGATCGCGGTCGCATTCATTTCCGGTCTTCTCGCCATGTACCGCGGCTTTGCGCGTGAGCTGCTGTCGATCCTGTCGTGGATCGCCGCCGCCGCAGTCGGCTATTGGATTTTCACGACCAAGAAGGACATGACGGCCGAAATCGCCCACCAGACGAGCCTGCCGCCGCAGGTCGCAACGGTGGCGATCGCGCTGGGCGTTGCGCTGATTGTGCTGATCGTCGTGCACCTCATAACGGCACGCATCTCCGATGCCATCCTGGACAGCCAGGTCGGCATGATCGATCGGATTTTAGGGTTTATCTTCGGGGTGTTGCGCGGATTTCTGCTGTTCGTCATTCCCTACATGGCGTACGAGGCGTTCATTTCGCCAGACAAGGAAAAGCAGACGCCGCTCGTCCGCGATGCCTACTTCCGCGACTATGTGAAAGCGACGGGCGAGGCCATCCGCTCGGTTCTTTTGCAGGTCATCCCGCAGCAACCTTCAACGACGACCACCCCGCCGCCGGCGACCGAACCTCCCGCAGGGCAGCAAGGTTTTCTTGACCAAAAAGGGCGTTCCGTCGCGCTGGTCATTAAGGGCAAGCGGTACTATATGACGGTCGCGTGACGCGACTGGCGATGAACGATTAATGCGCGTTCGATTTAATACCCGGCGTAATCTGGCATCAGGGCGGCTCAAACGCGGGAGGTGCCTATGGCACAACGAGGCGGCGTGACCACTGTCGACGGTCTGACCTTTACCCGCTACGGCGACGATCGCCTCCGCGAGGAGTGCGGCGTCTTCGGCATTTTCGATCATCCGGACGCCGCGGCGATCACGGCGCTGGGTCTTCACGCACTCCAGCACCGTGGCCAGGAAGCTTCCGGAATCGTTTCCTACGACGGCCACAACTTCCATTCCGAACGCCGCATGGGACTCGTCGGCGACAACTTCTCAAGACCTGACGTTCTCGCCCGCCTCAAAGGCCGCATGGCCATCGGCCACGATCGCTACTCAACCACAGGCGATCCCCTCATCCGCAACGTGCAGCCCCTCTTCTGCGATATCGATACTGGCGGCTTCGCCGTTGCCCACAACGGCAACCTGACAAACGCTCTGACGCTGCGGCGCGAGCTCATTTCCTCGGGCGCCATCTTTCAATCGACATCCGACACCGAGATCATCCTTCATCTTCTGTCGCGCTCGAAGAAGCGCCGCATCGTCGAGCGTTTCATCGATGCCATCCGGCAGATCGAAGGCTCTTACGCGCTCGTCTGCCTGACCAACGACATGATGATCGGCGTGCGCGATCCGATTGGCATTCGTCCGCTGGTCATCGGGCGGATCGGTTCGACCTACGTCCTCGCGTCCGAAACGTGCGCGCTCGACATGGTCGGCGCCGAATTTGTCCGTGAGGTCGAGAATGGGGAGGTCGTGGTCATTACCGACCAGGGGCTCGAAAGCCATCGCCCCTTCCCGATGCGCCCTGCCCGGCCCTGCATTTTCGAGTACATCTATTTTGCCCGCCCCGATTCCATCGTTGGCGGGCAAACCGTCTATGAGATCCGCAAGCGCATGGGCATCGAGCTGGCGCGGGAAGCACCCGCCGGCGTCGATGTCGTCGTGCCGATCCCCGACTCGGGTGTGCCGGCTGCGATCGGCTTCAGCCAGAAGAGCGATATTCCGTTCGAACTCGGCATCATCCGGAACCACTACGTCGGCCGCACATTCATCGAGCCGGAGCAGCATATCCGCCAGCTCGGCGTCAAGCTCAAGCATTCCGCAAATTCCGGCGTCATTCGCGGCAAGCGCGTCGTGCTCATCGACGACAGCGTGGTTCGCGGCACGACATCGAAAAAGATCGTCCAGCTGATCCGCGATGCGGGCGCGCGAGAAGTGCATATGCGCATATCTTCGCCCCCGATCACGCATCCCGACTTCTACGGCATCGATACGCCGAGCAAGAAGGATCTGCTCGCGGCCAACATGTCGCTTGAGGAAATGCGCGCGTTCATGGGCGCCGATAGCCTGGCGTTCCTTTCGGTCGAAGGCATCTATCGCGCCATCGGCCTCGATCACCGTGATGACCGGGCACCGCAGTTCACCGATCATTGCTTCACCGGCGATTATCCGACCAATCTTACCGACCACGACGGCGAACCCATTCCGCGCCAGCTGTCGCTTCTGGCCGAAGTCGGCTGACGGCACGGCTCCTTCCCTACCAAAGCTCGAGTATCTCGTATGACGGAAATCTCCCAGGATGCACCGCTCAGAGGGCGCATTGCCCTCGTCACCGGAGCGTCGCGCGGTATCGGGAGAGCCGTGGCGTTGGGACTTGCGAAGGCAGGTGCGCACGTCGTCATAACGGCGCGTACGGTTGGAGCGCTCGAATCTCTCGACGATGAAATCCAGGCCGCGGGCGGTGCCGCCACCCTGCTGCAGCTCGACCTCAAAAAGGGCGATCGCATCGACCAGCTCGGGCCGACGCTCTTTCAGCGTTGGCAGCACCTCGACATTCTCGTCGGCAATGCCGGCATCCTTGGTCCGCTTTCCCCTCTGGGCCATACGACGGAAGACGGGTTTCTTTCGACCATCGACACAAACCTCAATGCCAACTGGCGTCTTATCCGCACGCTCGATCCGCTTCTGAAGCGCTCCGACGCGGGTCGCGCGATTTTCGTCACCTCGGGAGCGGCAAGCGGCAAGTACGCTTACTGGGGGGCCTACTCCGCATCCAAGGCGGGCCTCGAAGCGCTCGTGAAAACGTGGGCCGAAGAACTGACGAACACGCCGGTCCGCGCTAACCTGATCAACCCTGGCGCCACGCGTACGCACATGCGGGCCAAGGCTTTTCCTGGGGAAGACGCTGCGCTCCTGCCCGCGCCAGAAGACCTCGTGCCGCTTTTCCTCGAACTGGCGTCGCCGCACTGCAAACGAAACGGAGAGGTCATCAATTTTCGCGATTGGCGCGGCTCACATCATGCCGGCATTCATACGGATACGAGCATCGCGAACGCAGACGTCTAGGTATTCGTTTTTGCTGTTCATCACTTCTGTGCTCATACCTGCAATGGCAGCATCGGCCCGGTTTGCAGGATTTTGCCTCAATCCCGTCACATGTTCGCGCGTTTTGGGACCCGCCGTCGGGGGACGGCGCACAACCTGTTTGTGCTCCACTTGGGGACGGGGAATACACTAAGAATGCAAGTTACCAAGAATCTCTACCTCCTGCTCATCGTTCTTTTCGGGATGGCGGGAACGTCAGGTCCTGTGCTCGCAGACGCTTCAATGGACCGTGTGCTTAGGGAACTTGATCCGGAAGAGCGCGCCCATCAGGCTTGCACGCTTCGAGGCCTTGGGGTCCTTCGCAAAGGTACGCGCCTGAGAGGAATCGACCGCATCAAAAGCAGCACCAAAGTCCGCGCGACATTCAAGGATAACGTCGTCACCGCGACCACCGGCGCCGTGCGCGCGGGGCGTCACTGGTATTCTCTGAAGTACAAATGCGCCGTGACGGACGACCAGATGAAGGCGAAGTCCTTCGACTTTCAGCTCGGTGCCGAAATTCCCGAAGATGAGTATGAAGACTTCGGTCTCTGGAAGTGATCGGCGGGATTAGACGCCGATCTGCGAGAATCTCTCTCGTTTGGCGCGTGCTTGCACTTTCAAGTGAACGTGACGGTCATGCCGTCGAACGCAGGTTCGATGCTCTCCGGCAATTGCTTTGCGAGCGTGGCGTAGTCGAGCTCGCTCGTCATATGCGTCAGAATCGTGCGCTTGGGCTTCAGGCGTTCGGCCCACGCAACGGCCTGCTTGACGCTGAAGTGGCTTTCGTGCGGCGTGTAACGCAGCGCATCGACGATCCAGACGTCGAGGCCTTCAAGGTACGGAATCGACGCTTCCGG